>NZ_JAGHWR010000042.1:0-98327 GCF_017746155.1 Xanthomonas sp. D-36-1 | reverse complement strand
GCCGGCGATGGGGAGCGTGCGTCTGTGAACCGGGAAATTCCCGCGGAAAGCGCCAGAAATGGCGAAATTCCGAAGTTCCAAAAGCCACTCTTCGGAACGACGCCACCTTCCGCCCTGTCAGGTCTCGTTGTTCAGACCTTCCCTAGCGCTCACGCGCGAGGCAAACCTGCGCCTACTGGCAAGTCACGTCCATAGAATACAACTTTCAGGCTACGTGGCAGCGCGGATTGGGCAGCTCGCAACCGTTGAGGTTGATAGCGTGACAAGTGGAAGCTTTGATCCTGAACAGCTTGTGCCTCTTGATAGAGAAATGTCTGGGGACGAGCGAGAGGCCGTCGATACGATTCTGGCGGGCTTAGATCCTAGGAAGCACTATCGAGGTAAATTTGCCATCCTATTTTTGGTTTGCTGGCTGGCTAGGCTGGCGGCTAGTAGATCCAAGGAGCCGAAGCGGTTCTTTGAAGGAATGGACCTCACTGCCAATGTTAAAGTCGCAGAGATAGGAATCAGCTTGTTGGCGTCACGCGCTGAGCCGCCTGCCGGATTTGCAGGCTTTCTAGAAAGCGTACGCACCGCAGCGTGATGAGGCGTCTATTGGGACCCATAGCCTTCGGCTAATCAGGTGGCAGCGTTGAGGGAACGCACGCGCCATGTCATCCGAGCCGCCGGGGAGGTGCACCAGGTGCCCTGTGCTGGGCTGAGAGCCAATTGACGTCCGCGAGCGGACAATTTATGCATTAGACTCGCGGCCAAATTATGCTTACAGGAACAGGATGTTGTGCGCATCTTGATGATGAGCAGTTGCTGGAAGTGAATCTGGCCCCTTCGGTGGTGAATCCCGACGCAGCCTCGACAGGATGACAATGCGTGTGGATGCAGTCCATGAGGGAGCGGCTAGGGTGCTGCTATTCAACGATAGAATGACGATGGGTCTTGCGTTTGTCCTGCACCATAGGAACGGGCGGATCCATACGCAACTGAAAACAGCGGTCTTATCCAGGACGAAGGGCAACAACCGAATGAGCAAGACGTTCGGGCGTTCTATACCGTGTTTCATCGGGTGATAGGAAACGCGGTCATCGAGTTTTTAGTGGAGGGCCGGGAGCCCATCGACTGCGAAGTGGTCATCCCTGTAAATAGCATTCCGCGCAATCCGACAGACGCAGTTGAAGAAGCCGTAGAGCCTTTTAGGCGACAGCAGAAGTGAGGGGTGCTGCCGTGAGGCGGCGTTGCCCTGCATCGACTGATTGACGATCCTGACTATCGCGCACGCTACGGTGTCCCGACCTACACGAAACAGCTGAAAAGCCCGGCGTTTCCTGCGCACAGCCGACAGTCAAGCACCAAGGTGCGTGTGTTTATCGAGTGGGCGAGCGAGATCTACGCCCGGATCGAGCGGACACATGTGGTGGTCAAGCGCTGACGAACGCAGCCTGTGGCCTTTCACGTGATGTGCGGCGTGGGCTTCCGGGGTTGGGTCATCGCATGGGCCCGGCTATTTGGCTCGATTCGCTTTTGTAGCGTGCGCACTTGTCCGCGACGTTGCTGGGCCTGTCCGACGAGGCACGCAGCACGCGCCGGACAGGCATTGCCCTTGACGGCGCGCGTCGATCCGAAGCGATTGCGCGCGGATATACGTTTCATATACGATTCGTATATCGACTCAAACAGGAGCCACCATGGGCATCGTCAATATCGACGACGACCTGCACGATCAACTGCGCCGTGCGTGCACGGTGAGTAGCCGCTCGATCAATGCGCAGGCCAATTTCTGGATCAAGGTCGGCATGCTGTGCGAAATGCATCCGGATACGACGTTTCAGCAGATCGTGGCCGAACAATTGCGCGCGGCGGGCGTGCGGCCGCACGCCTTGAAACCAGGCCGGGCGTGATCAAGTCGCCAGACGAGATCGCGCTGATGGCGGTGTCTGGCCAGCTCCTGGCGCAGGTATTCGATGCGCTGGATCGCTTGCCGCTGGAAGGTCGCAGCACGCTGGAACTCAACGGATTTGTCGAGCGCATGATTGTCGACGAGCTCGACGCACGGCCTGCGAGCAAGGGGCAGTACGGTTTCGAGTTCGTACTCAACGCATCCATCGACGATGTGGTGTGCCATGGCGTGCCATCGGCCGATGACGTGTTGCGGAGCGGGCAGATCGTCAACCTGGACATTACGCTGGAAAAGAATGGCTATATCGCCGATTCCAGTACGACGTACCTGGTGGGCGAGGTCGCTTACCCGGCGCGTCGGCTGGTGCAGGCCACGTATCAGGCGATGTGGAAAGGGATTGCCGCGGTGCGCCCCGGCGCACGCTTGGGCGATATCGGTCATGCCATCGCGCGGCACGCGCATGCGTACGGCTACAGCGTGGTCAAGGAATACTGTGGGCACGGTATCGGCCGTGAGATGCATGAAGACCCGCAGATTCTGCACTACGGCCATGCGGGCACCGGGTTGGCATTGCAGGAAGGCATGGTGTTCACCATCGAGCCGATGATTAACCAGGGCCGTGCGGCGATCCGCTCGCAACCGGATCAGTGGCCGGTGCATACGCGCGATGGCAAGTTGTCGGCGCAGTTCGAACATACCGTGGCGGTGACGCGCACTGGCGTACGTGTGTTGACCTTGCGGCCCGGCGAAGTGCCGCCGGTGCGGTAATGGTGGCGGTGGTGGTGGCCAATACCGTCGTGCGGCAGGTATTGGGTTAGTCGTTCTCCACCCGGCGGCTGCGTCTGTGCGGCGAAAACATCCGCAGTGCGCGCGATGTGGGCTGGGTGCGCAATCTGTCGGCTGGCAAGATGAGGCGTAAGGATGCCAACCACACCGCGCACGACACCAGCGTGGCCGAATTTCCGGCGGCGGTTCCCATTGGGTTCCACGCAACGCATGGTGCCGGAAGATGCACACGGACACTATGCCGGCGTGGTGCCGCTGGCCGTGCTGCATGCCGACAACGTGCAGCTGGACGCGCCGCTCGGCGACTATTCCACGCACCGCGCTGCGGCGCTGCTGGCCAACACCGACATCGTGGCGATCATGGAGGTCTTCGATACGCCCCAGGCAGATGAGTTGGCCGTGATCGACAGCGACGGCAAGGTGCTGAGCGTGCTGTGGGAGGGATTGGTACGCAAGCGCTACGCCGAAGAGCTGAAAAAACGCGGGCGCGAACTGATGGGCGAACGCGCGGTCAGCGACGACTGAGCCGCTCGCTGTCAGCAATGGCTGCGCACACGCGTGCGCATCGTTGACCTTTGTCTGATGTTCGATGCGGATACACAAGCGCGCCCTCGGGTTGTTCGGGCTGGCCTGAGCGCGTTAGTATCGCCACTCGTCAAGAACGATCTCCTTGAACACATGACGCCACCCTGACCTAAGACCTCACGCGCTCGCAGTTGCTGCGAAGGTCCAGGTGTTTGACGTGCATGTAATGCGCCGTGTGGTTGCCGGCGCACGGAGGAGTTCAATGTCCAGAGGTTTCCCGTTGCGCCAGCAATGGCTCGGCAACGTGCGTGGCGACGTGCTCGCCGGCATCGTGGTCGCGCTTGCGCTGATTCCCGAAGCCATCGCTTTTTCGATCATTGCCGGCGTCGATCCCAAGGTTGGGCTCTACGCGGCGTTCTGTCTTGCAGTGGTGACCTCGATTGCCGGTGGCCGACCAGGCATGATTTCTGCCGCCACCGGTGCCATGGCGTTGTTGATGGTGGATTTGGTCAAGGACCATGGGGTGCAGTACCTGCTGGCGGCGACGGTGCTGGCGGGCGTGCTGCAGCTGATTGCTGCGGCATTGCGTCTGGGCGCATTGATGCGTTTTGTCTCGCGCTCGGTGATCACCGGCTTCGTCAATGCATTGGCGATCCTGATCTTCCTGGCACAGCTGCCGGAGTTGGTCGGCATGCCCTGGCCGGTGTATGCGGTGTGTGCAGCGGCATTGGCCATCATCTATCTGCTGCCGCGCGTCACCACGGCGATTCCTTCGCCGCTGGTCGCGATTGTGGTGCTGACGGCGGTATGTGCGTACTGGCACCTCGATATCCGACACGTGGGCGATATGGGCCACCTGCCCGACAGCCCGCCGATGTTTTTGCTGCCGGACGTGCCACTGACGTGGGACAGCGTGCGCATTCTGCTGCCGGTAGCGACGACGCTGGCGGTGGTCGGCTTGCTGGAGTCGTTGATGACGGCGCAGATTGTCGAAGACCTGACCGATACTCCATCGCAGCGCAATCGCGAATGCGCAGGTCAAGGACTGGCGAACATGGTGGCGGGCTGCTTCGGTGGCATGGCTGGCTGCGCGATGATCGGGCAGTCGGTCATCAATGTGCGCTCGGGCGGACGCGGGCGCTTGTCGTGCCTGGTGGCTGGCATCGCGCTGCTGCTGATGGTGGTTTATGGCGCGGCCTGGGTGCGTCAGATTCCGATGGCGGCCTTGGTGGCGGTGATGATCATGGTCAGCATCGGCACCTTCAACTGGGGGTCGCTGCGCGATTTGCGCAGGCACCCGGCAAGTTCGTCGGTAGTGATGCTCGGCACCGTCGTGGTCACGGTCTGGACGCACGATCTGGCTCGCGGCGTGTTGGCCGGCGTCCTGCTGTCGGCACTGTTCTTCGCGCGCAAGGTCGGGCGCATGCTGCAGGTGCAGGCCAGCGATGGTGACGATGGGGTACGCGTGTATGCGGTGCGCGGCCAGGTGTTCTTCGCATCGGCCGGGCAATTCGTCGCCAGTTTCGATTTCGTCGACACGCCGCCGAAGGTGCTGATCGATCTGAGCCACGCGCACTTCTGGGACATCAGTGCAGTGGCAGCGCTGGATCGGGTGGTGCTCAAACTGCGCGCGCACGGCGCCGAGGTCGAGGTGGCTGGCGTGAATCAGGTCAGCGACACGCTGATCGATACCCTAGGAACCCATCGGCGCGATGGCGCGCGGCTGCAGCTCGGTCACTGAGCTGTGTGTTCGCGCCCAGCCAACGCGGCCGTCGGCGAGGCCGATTGGCGTGCATGCGCGTCCAGCAAGGCGGACAGGCGACGATGGCAATCGCGGAAGGCCAGTGCGGAGGCCGGCATGTCGCAGGCGTCGAAGGTGCGTGCCTCGGCCTTCCAGGAGGCGAGCAGGTCTTCCAGATCGCAGATCAAGCTCGGCATGGTGTTTCCTCGGTAGGCGTCCTGCTGTCTACGGGGAGAGGCGATCGGCAGATGCAGGCCGGCGCGGCGTCATCCGGCCCCAAGCCCGAATGGTTCAGATACTGCGATGGCCGCCGCGTTTTTTGCATGCGGCACACGTGCGCATCACACAGCCGGGAGGAGGGTGGGCAGGCGGTCTTCTGCCGCGGGAGCTGACCATGAGCAACAACCAGAGCGCCAACCGGGGTATCGACGACCCGACGCCACCCAACGGCGTCAAGGCACCGGGCAGGAACGAAGACCTGCTGCAGGACGGACCTGCGCAGGACAGCGAAATCGACGACGACGACAGCATCGAGGACGAGCTGGATGACGATGAGGACGACGAAGACGCCTGAGGTTGGTTCTACGGTTGGCACGCGATTTCTGCGCGACCTGATGGCGCAGGCCAGGCATCCGATGCCGTCGACGGCACGGGGTGCCACGGGCGCCGCTGGATTGGCTGCCGGTCCGCCTCTTCCAAAGCCGGCGCCCAGCGACACGGCGGACCCGGCCGTCCGACAGTGCGATGCCTGTGGACGTCGGCCGTTACCGCCGGCGGCCAGCTTCAGCGCAAGACGGCTCGCCACACACTGCCTGCGGTCCTAAACTCCGGTGCCTCTCGATCGCGTTGCTACCGCCATGGACACTCTGCCGCCGTTACCCTCCATCGCACTGGGCGATTACCGTCATTTCAAAGGCGGCCGCTATGAGGTGCTGGGGGTGGTGCGCAGCAGCGAAACCCTGGAGCCGCTAGTGCTGTATCGGCCACTGGAGAGCGATATCGGGTTGTGGGTGCGCCCGTATGCGATGTTCGTCGAGCAGGTCGAGGTGGACGGTGTTGCCCGCGCCCGCTTCGAACGCGTGGAGTGAGCGCCGCGCGCACCGCCGCGATGCGGCAACCTTGCTTCGCCTCGAGCGTGCGATGACTGCCGCGACCACGCCCCTCACGACGCCCGATGGCCGCTACCTCATCGTGCGAGCGCGCCTGTGGCGCACCAGCAACCCGCACCTGAGCGAAGCGGTGCGCGCCGCGTTGGTGAGGGCATTGATGGATGCGCGACGCGCGGTCAAGGCCGCCAAGCGCGACGACGATGCACAGCGCCTGCTGGCCGCGCGCCGCGCGGTCGATGCAGCCAAGGTCGCCTTGGGTGAGCTTGGCACGGTGTGGTGGACCGATGGTGCCAAGGATTTCAATCGGTATCTGGTCAAGAACACCCCGTACGCTGCGTGGTTTGCGGCAAGTGGCGCCGCGCCCTAGCCTGCACTGCACGCGTCGACATGCCCGCAGGTCGCGTCTGACAACGGCGCCTGTGTCGCTACGACGCAGGCCCTGCCCGTGGCGTCGCATCCCATCGGCATCGCCTTGTTCAACCAGGCAAAAACCCGTTGGCACGCAGCGCCGGCTCGAAACGGCGTACGCCGACATCCACCAGCTGATGCAGCACGAACGGGTCTTGCGCCACGACCCGATCCAGTGCCGACGCATCGGTGCTGTTTGCCAGCACTATGCCGCCAAGACCATCGGCCAATGGGCCGGCCGCGAGGAACAGCCCCGTGTCGATATGCTTCCGTAGCCATTGCTTGTGGGCGTCCAGATGTGCGGCCAATGCCGGCGGGGCGACGCGATAGGGGAGGGTGATGATATGCAACATGGGTCAGGCCTCCACGCGTGTATGCACGACACCGCGCACGACATCGGCGATGGATGCCTGCGCACTGGTCAAAGCCTCCGTAGCCGGCTTCGGACCGCGCGACTGATTTTCCGCGCGCACAAAGTGCACGTCGCGCACGCCTAGAAAGCCGAATGTGGCGGTCAGGTACGCCTCCTGAAAATCCAGTGAAGCCATCGGCCCTTGCGTGTACATGCCCCCGCGCGATGACGCCACGATCAGCTGCTTGCCGCCGGCCAGGCCTTCGGGCCCGTTGGCGGTATAGCGAAACGTGCGGCCGGGCTGGGCGATGCGATCGATCCAGGCCTTGAGTTGGGTCGGCACCGAAAAGTTGTACATCGGTGCGCCGATCACCACGATGTCGCTGGCGAGGAATTCTTCCACCAGCTGCTCGGACAACGCATGTTCGGCCACCAACGCCGCGTCGCTGGCTGGTTGCGGCAGTGGGCGGAAGCCGGCAGCAATCGCGCCGGAAAGGTGCGCGATGGGAGCCGCGGCAAGGTCGCGATAGGTGGCATGGAGATCGTCAATCGCCGCGTGCAGGTCCTGCACCACCTGGGCGGTGAGCTGACGGGAGACCGATGTGTCGGTCAGGATGCTGGAATCGAGATGGAGCAAGCGCATGGTGGGCTCGTGTGCTGTGGTCGGTGGCGGCACTCTACGAAGTGGCCTCGTACGCAGGTAGGCCGCTGGCGGATGACAAACTGTCCTGCCTGGCAGGACAATGACGGCCTCCCTGCGTGGGGTTCGATTCAGATGGAAGACCTCAACGACTTCGCGCTGCTGGTGGCGGTGGTCGACCACGGCAGCTTCTCGGCGGCTGGTCGCGCATTGGGATTTCCTCGCTCCAAGGTCAGCCGGCGGGAGGCAGATCTGGAGCAACGCCTGGGCGTGCGGCTGTTGCAGCGTTCAACCCGTGCGGTCAGCCTCACCGAAGTCGGTGCCGAGTTCTATACGCACTGCAAATCCATCACCCGCTCGGCGCAATGGGCGCTGGACGTGGCCGAGCGCGCCACGCAGCATCCCTCCGGCCGGATCCGGGTGAGCTGCCCGACCGGCGTGGCGCATCTGTTTTTGGCCGAGCTCTTGCCGCGCTTCTTGTTGGCGCATCCGGACGTGCAGGTGGATCTGGAGCTGACCAGTCGCCGGGTGGAACTGATTGCCGAAAGCATCGACGTGGCGATACGGGTGCGTTCGAGCCTGGACGATTCGGGCTTGATCCTGCGTTCGTTCGGCGCCAGCCGGCAGCTCTTGGTGGCAAGCCCAGCCTTCGTGCACGCGCATGGGCCGTTCGCCTCTGCCGCGGCATTGCACGAGGTACTGGGAATGGGCCCGCGTGGCGTCAATGGCGAGCCGCCCCGGTGGCGGCTCACCAGCCCGCAAGGCACCAGCGAACTGGTGGACTACCGCTCGCGCCTGTTCACCGAGGACGTCGAGCTGCTGCACCACGCTGCGTTGGCCGGCATGGGCGTGGCGCAGTTGCCGCTGGCCCTGTGCAGGGGCAGCATCGCCCGTGGCGAACTGGTGGTGCTGTTGGTCGACCACACGTTGCCGGTGCATCAACTACACGCGGTGTATCCCTCGCGTCGCGGACTGGCGCCGGGCGTGCGCGCCTTGATCGAGTTCCTGGTCGACGCCCTGCCTGCGGTGCTGGAGAGCGCCGAACACGGCGTGCCGGGATAGCGCAGCAGGGCCCGCCGCGACACGCTGGGTCCGTGTGTTCACTGCGATGGAGCACCGATGGAGCGCGCGGCACCTGCAATGAACTCGGCCACCTTGGCGGGCTGCGCCACCAGCGAAAGATGGCTGGATGCGATGCTGGTACTGGTGGCGCCGATCTGTTTGGCGATGGCGCGCTGCACATCCGGACGCAACGCATTGTCGTTGTCGGTGATCAGGTACCACGCCGGTTTGCGATGCCACGCAGCCTGCGTGACCGTATCGTCGAATGCGGCGGCGGTCATCGGTTGCTGGACGGCGGCAAGCTGCCTGACCTTGGCCAGCGGCACATCGGCGGCCATCACATGCTGGTAGGCCGCCGCATCGTCGAGCCAGACCAGGCCATGCGCATCCGGCTGCAGACCTTCCATCGGCGCTTTCAGGCGTGCCAGCAGCGTGCCGACCGACTCGCCGGTATCGGGTACCAGGGCCGACAGATAGACGATGCCTTTGACGTTATCGGCGTTGCCCGACTCGGTCACCACCGCGCCGCCCCAGGAGTGCCCGACCAGCAGGACGTCGCCGCGTTGTCGCTCCAGCACGCGGCGGGTCGCAGCGACGTCGTCCGCCAGCGAGGTGAGCGGATTCTGTACCGCGGTGACGCGATAGCCCTGGCGCTGCAACGCGTCGATCACGCCCGATCAGCTGGAGCCATCGGCAAATGCGCCATGCACCAGCACGATGGTGGGCATGCCCTGCACGGGTGCGGCAGTTGCCGGGCTGGCCGCGAAGATCGACAGGGCACTCAGCAAGGCGAGGCCGGCGTTGGAAGATAAGGACGATGGCATGACCGTGATCGCAAGCGTGGTAGCGAGAGTGCGATCAAGCATATGTCGGCTATTGGTCATCAAAACAGCGCAGACCTTGCCGACACTGTGGCAGTGCTGACACATCTGACATATGTCCGGTGCCCGCGCCCGCAATCCATTCCACGGCATGCCGGCTCTGCGATGGACGCGTCGAGGTGCGCGCAAGCAACCACGCAGGCGGCATGGCGCCACGCACGCATTGCTCGCCACGCCGTGACCCAACCCGGCACAGGCCGGGCTGGGCGTCATGCCGTGGATGCAGGACGGCTCAGCCCAGGTCGCAATTGCTCGGCTGCGGCCATGTGGTGGACGGCAGCATGGCTTTGACAGCCGCCGGTGCGCTGATGCCGATGGTGCTGGCGCCGTAGAGGTCTTCGAGTTCGTCGATGCTGACGATATAGCTGTCCAGCGAGCCTAGGTTGGCGCTATTGGGAATCAGCCAGCTGATGGCGCGCGAGCCGCCGCTCGGGTTGGCGGTGATGATGGTCTTCCAGAAGAAATCCGGCGTGCGGATGCCGTGGCTGCTGAGGAAGTAATCGTTGCTGGTGTCGCTGTAGATCACTCCGCCGTAAACCTGCACGCTGGCGATGTCCCGGTAGCACTCGGCCACGTTCTCTGCCTGCACCCAGATGCCCTGATTGAAGGTAGCCACCTGCGGCACGATGTTGCTCATGAGGTTGGCGCGGCGGATGTAGGTCGTGTTGTAGTCCATGTGGTTGGACGTCACCAGATGTCCGCGGTCATAGCCGGAACGCACGCTGGCATACGAGGCCGTGGAGGTCTGCCCGGCACAGCCGCTGGGCAATTCGGTATCCAGATTGAAGCTGGAAGGGCGTGCAGCCGAGCCTGTGTCGGCCTGCAGCACGTATTCGTAACGCAGTGCGGTGCGGTTGGTGCAGTCGTAGGTCAGCGTATAGCCGCCCTTGTTGAGGGTCACCACCTGCGCCTGTGCAGCGGCACTGAAGGTGGTGAGAAGCAGAACGACGAAAAAGGTCCGGAAGCGCATGGGAGTGAATCTCCTTGAAATCATCGGACGCACGAAGCCGCCGTCGCGATGCATCAGCACATCGACGTGCGACAACGCGCGCTAAGGGGAGAACAGGGGCCCGCTGCCTGGCGAGCGCTACAGCTATCGCATGCAAATGTTGCTTGTTGGTGACGTATGCCCAAGGAATGTGCACTGGCAACGGATTCTTGCCAGAAGGTGTGATGTGCTGCTCGATATTTTGCGCATACGGCGCGCCTGCAATAAGTGCAAGCTTATGGTTGACGCCTGCAGCTGCCAGCCGCTGCGTGGTTCGAAGGAGGCGCTGGTGAGCGACAGGTGCTGCGATCGATGCCAGGCGGCCGGCTCCGCTGAATACTTCGCTGCTTCTGCGCCGAATCCCCAAACGCCCACCATGCTGCAGCAGCAATCGATGCGGCGAAGGTAGGCCACTGCGCGTACGGCGTGACCCACCTCTTTCACCCATGCGGCGCGCGACGCCAACGCGCGCCTCGGTGCAAATAGAAAACCCTCTTCTGCATTCCATGCAGAAGAGGGTCCTCAAGCTTGCAGCATGCCGATCCGCCCGGCGGATCGCCGCATCAGGCGACGTGTTTTTCCAGGTGCTGGGCGATCGCAGGCTCCAGTTGAAACAGCGACACCAGCTGGGTGAGGGTGCTGGAT
Organism: Xanthomonas sp. D-36-1; assembly: GCF_017746155.1. Classification (NCBI taxonomy): domain Bacteria; kingdom Pseudomonadati; phylum Pseudomonadota; class Gammaproteobacteria; order Lysobacterales; family Lysobacteraceae; genus Xanthomonas; species Xanthomonas sp. D-36-1. Next base: position 87,299 of record NZ_JAGHWR010000042.1, on the reverse strand, counting down.
TGCTTTTCCATTGCCCGCGCGGCGGCCATCGCTTCTTCCACCAGGGCGGCGTTTTGCTGGGTGGTTTCGTCCATCTGGATCACGGTCTGGTTGACCTGCTCGATGCCGCTCGACTGTTCGATGGAGGCCGCGGTGATCTGCCCCATGATGTCGGTGACACGGTTCACGCTGGCTACGATCTCGGTCATGGTGGTGCCGGCCTTGTGCACCAACGCCGAGCCTTCGGCCACCTTGCCTACCGAGGCGTCGATCAGATCCTTGATCTCCTTCGCCGCGCCGGAGGAGCGCTGTGCCAGCGAGCGCACTTCGCTTGCCACCACGGCAAACCCGCGGCCTTGTTCGCCAGCACGCGCGGCTTCCACCGCGGCATTGAGCGCCAGGATATTGGTCTGGAAGGCGATGCCGTCGATGACGCTGATGATCTCGGCAATCTTCTTCGACGAGGCTTCGATCCCTGACATGGTGCCGACCACCTCGCTGACCACCTCACCCCCCTTGGACGCAACCCCGGCGGCGCTGCGTGCCAGTTCGTTTGCTTGCCGTGCGTGCTCGGCGTTTTGCTTGACCGTGGCGGTGAGTTCTTCCATCGATGCAGCGGTTTCTTCCAGGTTGGCGGCCTGTTGTTCGGTGCGCCGCGACAGATCCTGATTACCGGCCGCAATCTCGCCGGCCGCAGTATCGATTTCCGACGAAGAATGTTGGATGCGCCCGACGATATCGGTCAGACGTTCCACCGTGGTGTTGGCATCGTCGCGCATCCGGGCGAACACGCCGGCGAAGTTGCCGTGCATGCGCCTGGTCAAATCGCCGCTGGCGATGGCCTGCAACACCTGCGACAACGCACCCAGGCTCTGGTCCGAGGTACTCATCAGCTGGTTGAGGTCCACCACGATCTGGCGGAAGTCGTGCTCGAAGGCGGTCTCGTCGCCACGCGCGGTGAAGTCGCCTGCCGCTGCGGCCGAGGCCAGGCGCTTGATCTCGCCGTTGATCGACAACAGGCTGGCGCGCACGTCGTTGAGCGATTGGCTGATCACCGCCTTCTCGCCCGGCAACGGCTCCAGCTGCTGCGACAAGTCGCCGGCCGCATAGCGCTCGGTCAATGCGACGATTTGCATGGTCACTGCGATATGCCCGGCCACCAATGCGTTGCTGGCGCGTACCATGCTGCCGAATTCGCCGGGGAACTCCTGTTCGGCGATACGGTGGCTGACCACGCCGGCTTCGTGTTTTTCGCCCATTTCGGTCTGCGCCTGGATCACGCGGCGCAGTTGACGCTGCATGCTGTCCATTGCCTGCAACAGCTGTCCGACCTCATCGTTGCGGTCGATCGAGATGGTGTTGTCCAGCTTGCCCGACGACACCGCATGCGCGATGCCCACGGCACGGTTGAGCGGTTGGGTGATGGCGCGCGCCACGAGCCAGCCGAATCCGATGCATACCACCGCACCGACCAGGCCCAGGATCAGACCGGTGACGCTGGCGGTGACCGAGCTGTCCACCGCTTCCTGCACGGTGCCGCGGAAGCGTGCATCGGCGCGCTTCTGCATGGCGGTGAGATTGGTGCGGTACGTCTCCAGCGCCGGTGCCATGGCACTCATCTGCGTGGCATCGGGTTCGCGTTGCTCCACGAATGCCGCCGCCACGCCCTGCGCCAGGCTGTAGTACTGGTCGAACTGCTTGCCCAGACGGGCCAGTTCCTGCGCATTGGCCGGATCGGATTTTTGCAGTTTCACGTAAGAGCCGTGGATCTCGTCGGCCACCGGCTTGGTGGCCGCCAGCATATCGGCATCGCCTGCTGCGGCCGCGCCATTGAGCCCGTTGATGAGCTTGTCCAGCGCGGCCACGTTGCGCGTCATCGCGTCGAGCATCGGGAAATGCACGTCGCGCACCGCTTCCAGGCGATCGTTGTTGCGATGGAACACCAGCGTGCTGAAAGCCACATAGCCCGACAGGCAAACGATTGCCACCGCTGCCGGCATCAGGATTTTCCAGAACAACGGTAGCGACAGGATGCGTCTCATGACATGGCTCTCGAGCAGGTGGGCGATCACGGCTTCAGGACGACCTTGACGCTGGGGTCGACGGCGCTGGCACTGATGTAGCCGATGGCGCCCGGCGTGGATGCCACCGCCTTCTTGACCGCGTCGTCGCCGCTGACCCGCTTGGGACGCTGCGCCTTGCCGGTGAACATCAGCTGCGACCAGTACGATTTCAGCTGCGCCGCATCGCGCTGGGCGACTTTCTTGTAGAACTCATCGCGGGTGGCGACGCCTTCTTCCTGGTCGATCGGCACCGCGGCGCCGCCGCCGGGCAGGCTGTTGGATTTGGCCAGAAAGATCTGCGAGACCTGCGCAGCGCTCAGGCTGTCCGGGCCGCCCTTGGCCGACACGACCACAACGACATCGGCACTGGCCGAGAACGCAACCATCGACAACACGGCAAGCACGCAGCCTGCGGAACACGTGGAAAATTTCATTGGGGGGCTCTCTTAGAACACGAAGTCGACGGAAGCTGACAGCAGGTTGTAGCTGCCGCCCGGGCGGAAGCCCGGCTGGATGTTGTTCAACGAACCGAACGAACCCGCGTTGTTGTCGATATGGCTGGCCTGCAGCTTGAACGCCATGCTCTCCCGTGCGTCCCAGCGCAGCGAGGCAGTGAAGCTGTGCCGGCCGCTTTCGGCCTGCGCTACTGCGCCAGTCATCACGCCTACCGGGTCCTGGCCGCGTGCGATGGTCGGGCCCTTGCTATCGACGCTGCCGTAGGTGAATGACGGGGTCAGCGTGCCGAAGCGACCGCCCACGCTGACATAGCCGGAAGTGGTCTTGCCGTTGAGCGAGGGCGAATAATCGGCCCGGATCACTTCGCTGCGCAGGAACCACTTCCCCGGATCGTAGGCGTAGCCCACGCTGGCGAAGCTGCCGGGCACGTCGTAGGTGGTCAGGCGATCGGCGAGTGCCGGGTTGATGCGCTGGTAGACCGAGAACAGGCGCTGCAGCGACGGGGTATCGAAGGTACTGGTACCCACGATGTAGCCGACGCGGAAGGTCGACGCGCCCGATTCCAGGCCGAGCGCCAGGCCGCGCAGTGCGTCCACATCGGCCTTCTTGGAGTCGATGCGGCCGTAGAAGCCCTGCAGGCTGAGCACGCTCTGGCCGGCGTTGATGGTGTACACGCCTTCCACGCCATCCATCGGAAGGAGATAGTTGTAGACCTCATACGGCGGACGCACCCACGGGGTGGCGTAGCCCACGCGCTGGTACTCGGAGAGCATGTACAGCGGCGCAGTGATGCGGCCCAGGCGGGCGGCGAATTGCGGGCCGAACTGGTACTTCACGTGTGCCAGGGTCACCTTGGGCGTGTAGTCGGCACGCTCGGCGTATTCGCTGGTCACCTGCAGCACGCCGGTGAACTTGTCGGTGAACTTGGCATTGACCTGACCGGCGATGCGCGAGTCCGGGCGCGCCGAGGTGGAGTGGCTGGCACCGGCGCCTTCGTCGGTCTAGATGTCCGGGGTGAAGTCGGCCTGGTTTTCGGTGGAATGCACCACCCCCAGCGTGCCGAAGCCGCTGAAGGTAAACATCGAGTCTTCCTGCGCAAAGGCGCAGGTCGAGAAGGCCAGGGCGATGGCGCCGCTGAGAAGCTTGACGGTCAATTTCATTGGAATCTCGGCTGAGAGTGGTGGACGCAGCGTCATCGGGGACGCATGGGCAGAACGGTGAGCGCTGGTATGCCCAGATTCCTGGTAGCGGCCGCCTGTTGCGTCGCTTTAGCGAGATTGTTACAACCGAAATAGTGGGGATTAAGGAACCAGCGCGCCGCTAATTCCCGTGATAGATGCGCGCTATGGTGTTCATTCAAGGAAGCCTGGACGCTGGTGGTCGACGGCACGCCCCGGACATTTCCGTCCGTCGTGACCGGCAGGCAGATTTGACGTAAGTCACCGACTGGCAAGAGCCGGCATTGCGCCCCAGCGCACGGATGCGGCGCACGTCGGCCGATTGGCGGTCGCGCGAAAACGTGAACGCCACGCACTGGCAAGCCAGGCGTGGCCTATCGAAACACGGTGCATCGCACTGGGCGAGCTAGTTACTTTTCGCTAGGCAGCAGGTCTGCCCCCACCTCCGGTTGAACAGCCCAGGCGATGCGGTGCACTCCTACGGAAGCGGTCAGGCAGCCGCTGGCAGCTTGACCACCACCTTGATCTCGAACTGGAAGCCGGCCAGCCAGGTCACACCGACCGCGGTGACGGTGGGGTACGGGGCCGGGCCCCAGTAGCCGACCCACTTGTCCCACATCGCCTCGAACACCACCTCCGGGTTGACCATGAACAAGGTGACGTCGACCACATCTTGGGAAGTGCAGCCAGCCGCGGCAAGGACGGCATCCAGGTTGACGAAGGCGCGGGCAATTTCCGCGTCCAGCTCGGGCTCGGGCGAGCCGTCTTCGCGGCTGCCGACCTGGCCGGCGACGAACAGCAGGCCGCCGGCGCGTACCGCCGGCGAGTAATGGTGGCGCTCGTACAGGGCGTGGCGGCCCTGCGGAAAAACGACGTCGCGTGTGGCCATGGGACTCTCCATCGAAGTGCTAGAACGGAGGTCCACGTTAGGCGCGTGCGCGGCGGCGATAAATCGGCAGCATCGACCAACACTGTTTGTAGAATCCAAACAATCTTGGCGGCGGGAGCAGCGGTGGATCGATTCGATGCAATGCAGGCGTTCGCGCGCGTGGTCGAGACCGGCAGTTTCACCAAGGCGGCCGAACACCTGCACATGAGCCGCGCCAGCGCGACCCAGCTGGTGCAGCAGCTGGAAGCGCGCCTGCGGGTGAAGCTGCTCAATCGCACCACGCGCCGGGTGCAGGTCACTGCCGATGGCGCGGCCTATTACGAGCGCGTGCTGCGCCTGCTGGCAGACATGGACGATGCCGAAACCAGCCTGTCGGTTGCAGCCACCTCGCCACGCGGGCGCCTGCGCGTGGACGTGCCCAGCCCGTTGGCGCGGCTGATCCTGATGCCGGCGTTGCCGGCATTCCATGCGCGTTATCCGGAGATCCAGCTGGACATGGGCGTGAGCGACCGCCGCGTGGATCTGATCGGCGAAAACGTCGATTGCGTGATACGCGGCGGCGCCATCACCGACCAGTCGTTGATGGCGCGTCACGTGGGCGACCTGCAGGCCGGCGTGTATGCCGCGCCCGATTATCTGCAGCGGCTGGGCGCCCCGACGCACCCGACGGAGCTGGAAAATACCCGGCATCGCTGTGTCGGCTTCATGCGCTGGGGCAGCAGCACAACCGTGCCGTATGTGATGCAACGCGGCGACGAAGCGGTGCGCGTGCACGGCCGCCACGTAGTGGCCGCCGACGATGGCAATGCCTATCTGGCCGCCGGCCTGGCCGGCATGGGTGTGCTGTGGCTGCCGGTGTATATGGCCAACGCGCATGTCGCCAGCGGCGAGCTGGTGCCGATCTTCCAGGACTGGCAGCTGGAAGCGATGCCGCTGTCGATCGCTTTCCCACCCAACCGCCATGTCAGCGCCAAGCTGCGCGTGTTCATCGATTGGGTGATCGCGCTGATGGCCGAGCATGCCCCAGTGATGGCACCCGCACCGCGGTGAGCGCCACAGGCATGGGCGGCGCTATTGCATCACTTCGCGCCGCACCGGATACCGCCAGCCGCTGATCGCCGCGTAGGGCGAACGTGCATAGACCCAATGCAGGCGCGCATCGCCATCGGCGCGGAACGCCGCATCGTTGGCCAGTTTTTGTTCAAACGCGCTGCGTAACGCGGCATCGCTGCGCAACACGCGTTCGCTGAACTCAACCAGCTCGGTGGCACACAGCCCGCTGTCGGGGCTGCCGGCATGGCGGAAACGTCCGCTGGCCAGCAGCGAATCGCTGCTGCGCGGTTCCAGCAAGCCGGCGGCCAACATGCGCATCGGTTGATCGGTGGGCACGCGGACGCTGCCGGCGGGAAAGGCTTCTTCCACGTCATGGGTGTGCGGCACCTGGTTGCTGCCGGTCTTGGTGATGCGTATCTGCTGCACCGCGCGCCGGGTTGGCTGTTGCAGGCGTTCGTAGTGGATGCCATGCGCATCGAGCAAGGCGAGCACATCGTCGTTGCCGGGCGGAATCCACCAGGCCACCGGGTACTGCACGGCCTGCGTCTGCCGGTAGCCGATGACCGGCATCGACCAGGTTTCGTCGCGGCCTTCCCAGCGCAATTCCGGTCGGCCGGACACCGGCGACAGGGCGCGGGTGTAGGTCACGCCCTTGAACGGAATGTGGTCGATCGGCTGCGGCAGGCGTTCCCACGCCACCATCAATTCCTGCGGGCGTGCCGCGCGATCGGCATGTTTGGCGGCCGCGATGGCGTGTGCATCGCGGCCGACCACGCGCAGGGCTTCTTCCAGCAGCACGTAATCGCCGAGCACGCGTTGCCGGTATGACTTCAAGCGGTGGTTTTCCACCAACACCGTGGGGATGCCGGCAAAGTCGCCGTAACCGGTCGAATAGCGCGGGCCTTCGGGCGAATGGCGCAAGCCCGAGCGCGGTACGTCTTCGTCGATCAGGCTGGGGTAGATCGCAGGTTCATGACCCTGGCGGCGCAGCGCGGCGTCGACGGCCGGCGTGAAGCGCTGCTGCAGCCAGCCGGCAGTGGCGCGCGAGCGCGCATAGGTGCCCCAGCCGGCGAAGGTAAAGGTGATGTCGTACTGATGATCGAGCCCGCCACTGACATGCAGGTCGATATACAACGCGGGGTCGAGCGTGTGCAGCAGCTTGACGATCGCGCGCGTCTCCGGCGCTTCCAGATTGAGATAGTCGCGATTGAGGTTGATGCCGCGCGGTGTGGTATTCCAGCCCATCTGCTGCGGGCCACGCAAGGCGGCGCCGATGAGCGGGCCGCGTTGTTCGTGCCCATCGCTGTTGAGGATGGGCACGAACACGAAATCTACCTTGTCCAGCAGATCGTCCTTGCCGCGTTGTGCGATATCGCGCAGCAGCATCAGGCCGGCGTCCTTGCCATCGATCTCGCCGCCGTGGATGCCGGCCTGTGCCAGCACGACCGGTTTGCCGGGCTTGCCCTTGCGCGCGCGTACCAGCAGCAGATCGCGCCCTTCGCTGGTCTTGCCGAACACCTCCAGCGACAGCAGCGGCGAGGCGGCGACCAGCCGCTGCAACCACGCACGCGTCTGCGCGTAGCTGGGCGTGCTGACGAAATCGCTGCGCTCGGCCGGCGTGATCCACGGATCGTCGGGCGACACGATCAATGCCTCGCTTGCACCGTGCCATACCCGGACCGGCGGCAACGGAGCACTGGCATCGATGGTCTGCGCGTCGAGCTGGGCGGCAGCGAACAGCGCGATCGCCAGCACTCTGGCGATGCGTCGGGTGCTGCGCGCGGTGTTGCAGGCCTTGGCATGAGCGGCAGCGTGGTGGTCGGAGACAGGGAAAGCATTGGGCGAATTACCGCTGCGCATTTTGAAGGTCATGTGGGGTGTGAGGGTCTCGGGTGGTGGGCGACGGTGTCTGCTTGTGCCGGCCAGCCGTGTCGGCGCAGGGCGCCTGGTTGGATGTCCGCGCCGCAAGGCGATGACCGCAGGCGCAATGCGCGGCGCGGCACTAAGTCAGTGATGCCCAAGCCTCTGCCTGCGGCGGCGGATTCTAGCGATTTAGGCAATGTGATAACGTATCATTTATCAATGCATCCCCTAATCATGCCCTGATTTCTTCAATGACCCACGCGATCTCAATCTCCGACCTGCACGTGGCCTACCGCGGCCGCGCGGTGCTGCAGGGGCTGAACCTCGGCGTCGCGCGCGGCACCGTTTACGCCTTGCTGGGCGGCAATGGCGCCGGCAAGTCGTCCACGCTGTCCACGTTGCTGGGCTTCGTCAAACCCGTCTCCGGCAGCTTGCGGGTGGACGCTGTGGACCCCGTCGCCGACCCCGGCAAGGCGCGTGCGCACTTGGCCTATCTGCCGGAAAACGTGGCGCTCTACGAGCATCTGAGCGCCTTGGAAAATGCCGACTATCTACTCGCCCTGGCCGGCCAGCGCCGCAGCCAGGCCGCCATTGGCGAGGCGTTTGCAGCCGCTGGCCTGCAGCGCGAAGCCTGGGCGCAACGGCTGGCAGGGTTCTCCAAAGGCATGCGGCAGAAGGTGGCCATTGCCGTGGCCACATTGCGCGAGGTACCGGTGCTGCTGCTGGACGAGCCCACCTCCGGGCTGGACCCGCGCGCCATTGCCGACTTCAATCGCCTGGTCGGCAGCGTGCGCGAACGCGGCGCTGCGGTGCTGATGGTCACCCACGATCTGCTCGGTGCGGTGGATGTGGCCGACCGCATCGGGTTTCTGGAAAATGGCCGGATTGCCGAAGAAATCGGTGCCGGCGACAGCGGCTTCGATGTGCGCACCCTGCATGCGCGTTTCGCGCGTCCGCAGGATCGCGCTGCGTGAGGCTGCACGTATGAGTCCGGTGTTGTTGGTCGCGCGCGAAGAACTGCGCTACATGGCGCGCAACCGGTCCGCGGCCATCGGCGTGGTGTTGCTGATGTTGCTCACCCTGGTGGCGGCGTTGACCGCTGCGCACCACCAGCGCGAAGTGGCCGATTTCCGCGCGCGGCAGCAACAGGCAGCGCAGCAGGCGTTCGAAGCACAGCCGGACCGGCATCCGCACCGCGTGGTGCACTACGGCCATTTCATCTATCGCCCGTTGCCGGCGCTGGCTGCATTCGATTCCGGCGTGGATGCGTTCACCGGCAACAGCATGTTTCTGGAAGGGCACCGCCAGAACACTGCCAATTTCGGCGATGTGCGTCAGAGTTCGTTGCTGGTGCGTTTCGGCCAGCTGACGCCCGCCTTCGTGCTGCAGGTGCTGGCGCCGCTGATGCTGGTCTTCCTGGGCTATGGCGCAGTGGCGCGCGAGCAGGAAACCGGCACCTTGCGCGCGCTGTTGCTGCAGGGTGCCACGCGCCGGCAGTTGCTCGGCGGCAAATATCTCGCGCTGGCGGCGGTGGCCGGCGCTTGCCTGCTGCCGGCCTTGATCGGCCTGGCGCCGATTGCGTTGTTGCCAGGGCAAGCGCCGCTGGTTGCGCTGCTGGTGCTGGCCTATGGCGCGTATCTGTTGGTGTGGTGTGCGCTGGTGTTGGCGGTGTCGATGCTGTGCCGCCGCGGCCGCGATGCGCTGTTGGTGTCGCTGGCTGTGTGGGTGTGGCTGGCCTTGCTGGTGCCGCGCGTGGCGCCGGACGCGGCCAGTGCCGCGTACCGCCTACCGACCCGGTTGGAAACCGATGTGGCGATCCAGCGCGACCTGCGCACGCTCGGCGACAGCCACAATCCGGACGACCCGCACTTTGCGCAATTCAAGCAGCAGACGCTGGCCCGTTACGGCGTGCAGCGCGTGGAAGACCTGCCGGTGAACTACAAGGGCCTGCTGGCACTGGAAGGCGAGCGGCTGAGCGCAAGCCTGTTCGAGCGATATGCAGGCCGCGATGCGTCCATCCAGCAGCAACAGAACCTGCTGGTACGCGCATTTGCGTTGCTCAGCCCGACAGTGGCGCTGCGCGAGGTGTCCATGACGCTGGCGGAAACCGACCTGCGCGCGCATCTGCGATTCCTGGCGCAGGCTGAGCACTACCGCTACACGCTGGTGCAGCAGCTCAACCAACTGCAGGCCGACGCGGTCAGCATGGCCGACGACACCGCACAGGACGCAGGCGCCGATCGCCGCAAGCGGATTTCGTCCGAGCACTGGCATGAGATTCCGGTGTTCGCCTTCCGGCCGGCGTCGGCGACCGAGGTGATCGGTACGGCAGGTGCGGCGTTCGGCCTGATCGGGGCCTGGCTGCTTGTTGCGCTGTGCATGCTGGTGGCAGCCGGGCGAGGTGTGGGAGTGGCGCGCTGATGGTGCTGTGGAAATACGAACTGCTGTTGCTGCTGCGCGCACGTGCAGCGCTCGCCGGGTTGCTGTTGCTTGCGCTGCTCACCGTGTGCAGCCTGCTGTCCGGGCAACACGTGATGGCGACGCAGCGCGACAACGTCGCCAAGATTGCAGCGCTGCAGCGCGAAGACAGCGCCGCGGTGGAAGACTACGTGGCGCGTTCCAACGATGCCGGCAGCGCGGCCTATTACAGCTTCCACCCCACCTGGGACCTGCCATCGCCACTGGCCTTTGCGGCGATCGGCCTGCGCGATGTCTCGCCGTATATCTTGCGCGTGCGCGTGCGCGCGCTGGGGCTGGAAGCGCAGATCCATGATGGCGACAGCTACAACCCCGAGCTCGCGTTGGCTGGCCGCTTCGACTACGCGTTCGTGCTGGTGTTCCTGCTGCCGCTGTTCGTGATTGCGCTGTTGTTCGATCTGCGTTCGGGCGAGCGCGAAGCAGGGCGTGCACGCATGCTTGCCGCACTGCCCGGTGCGGGCGCTGCGCTGCTGGTGCGCCGCGTGGTGGTGCGCGCAGCGGCGGTGCTTGTGTGCCTGAGCGCGCCGTTCGTCATGTTCGCCACGTTCAATGCGGTGCCGTGGTTGCAGCAACTGGCGGTGCTGGCGCTTGGCGGCGCGTACCTGTTGTTCTGGGTGCTGCTGTCGGTGCTGGTCGGGCGCATCCAGTGGCGGCCTGCGGCGCATGCCACGGCGTTGGCCACCTGCTGGGTCGTGCTGGCGTTGGTGGCGCCAGCGCTGGCGCATGTGGCGATCAATCAGGCGGTGCCGGTCAACCAGGGTGTCGAGATCGCGCGGTTGCAGCGCGAGGCGGTCAACCATGCCTGGGACATCCCGCGCCAGGACACCATGCAGGCGTTCTACGCGCGCAATCGGCAATGGGCCGATTCGGCGCCGCTGACGACGGCGTTCCACTACAAGTGGTACTTCGCATTTCATGAGAATGGCGACCAGCAGGTGGCGCCGCAGGTGGCAGCGTATCGCCAGGGGCTGCAGCGTCGCGAAGCGTTGGCGCAACGCGTGGCCAGCGTGCTGCCGCCGGTTGCGTTGCAGGCGGCGTTGACGCGCCTGGCCGGCACCGATCTGCAGGCACAGCTGGCGTATCAGGATCGCATTCGGGCCTATCACCGGGCGCTGCGCACGTTCTACTACGGCTATCTGTTCCGCGACCGCCCGTTCACGCGCGACGATTTCGGGCGAGCGCCACGTTTTGAAACAACGGCCGGCCCTGCTTCATAGCGGTCTCCGCGCTTCACCTTTTGCCTTGCGTCTTTTACTTGCGCCACGGACAGACTGCACCGGGGCGCTTCAGGAGTTCTGCCCGATGCCCGTGTTCCCGCGCCGCCGCATGCTGCACGCGCTGCCTTTGCTCAGCCTGCTGGCCTGCGCCTGCGGCATTGCCTGCGCGCAGGCTGCGCAGTCGCAGGCGCGCGACCTGGATGCGGTGCAGGTGCGCAGCCAGTACACGCCTTACCGCGCGCTGAGCATTACCGGTGCCACCAAGACCGATGCGCCGCTGCGTGATCTGCCGATCAGTGCGCGGGTACTCGACCGGACCTTGCTCGAAGATGCGGGTGTCACCGATCTGGCTGGCGCGCTGGAGCTGGCCAGCGGCATCACCAAGGCCAACAACCTGGGCGGACTATGGGACAGCTATTCGATGCGCGGCTTTACCGGCGACCCGAATTTCAGTTCGGATTACATGGTCAACGGCTTCAATGCCAGCCGCGGTTACAACGGCCTGCGCGATGCGGCCAACACGCAAAGCATCGAGGTGATCAAGGGGCCGGCGTCGGCGTTGTACGGACGCGGCGAGCCGGGCGGGGCCGTCAACATCGTCACCAAAAAGCCGCTGTTTCAGCCGCAGCACAGCGTGGATGTATCGGCAGGCCGCTTCGACAGCTATCGCGCGGCCATTGATAGCACCGGCCCGCTGAGCGAGAACGTGGCGTACCGTCTGAATGTGATGCACAAGGATCAACACAGCTTTCGCGATACCGTCGACAGCGACAGCACCTTGCTGGCGCCGTCGCTATTGTGGATGCCGGCGCCCGATACGACGGTGTCGTATGAGCTGGAGGCGGTGCGTCTCCACACGCCATTCGATCGGGGCGTGACGGCTATCGGTGGCGATGCCAACCGGCTGCCGGCCTCGCGCTTTCTGGGCGAACCGCGCGATGGCGATATCGACCTGCATTCCACCGGGCACCAGGTGTTCGTGGTGCATGGTCTGGATCAGACCTGGTCGTTGCAGGGTGGGGCGACTTACCGCGACAGTGGCATGCGTGGATTTTCCACCGAACCCTGGACGCTGCAGGCCGATCAGCGCAGCTTGCGCCGCGAACGCCGCTACCGCGATTACCAGGGCCGCGATATCGCGGCGCGTGCAGAAGTGCTTGGCGGTTTTCAGGCCGACAGGGTCACGCACAACGTGTTGTTCGGCATCGATGCCAATCGCTTCGACGACAGCCGCTTTCAGCAGCGCGCCCGTTCCGCGGCCACGCCCTACAGCATCGATGTGCTGGCCCCGCGCTATGGCGTGGCACAGCCAGGCCGGCTGTCCACCATCACCGATACCGACGAGCGCCAGCAGGTGTGGGGCGTGTACGCGCAGGACCAGATCGATCTGGGCGCGCGCTGGAAGGCCTTGCTTGGCCTGCGCTACGACCATTATCAGCAAGACCTGGACAACCACCTGCGCGGCACCACGCAGCGCGCATCCGACGGGGTGGTGAGCCCGCGTGCAGGCATGATCTTCCATGTAGACGATGCGCTGTCGCTGTATGCCAGTGCCGCGGCGGGGTTTCGCCCCAACAGCGGTGTGGGTGCCAACGGACAAAGCTTTGCACCTGAGAAAAGCCGCTCGCTGGAGACCGGCTTGAAATACGTGCAGCCTGGCGATGGCCTGGAAGCCACGGTGGCCGCATTCCGCATCGACAAGAAAAACGTATTGAGCCTGGATCCGGCCGACACCAGTTTTTCGCTGCCTGTGGGTCAGATGCGCAGCCAAGGGCTGGAGCTGGATCTGCTCGGCAGGCTGACCGCGCGCCTGGCCGCGTCGGTGGGCCTGGCCTATACCGATTCGCAGGTGACGCGCAGCAGTGCTGCCGCCGCCAGTACCGGGCTGGCCGAAGGCCGGCGGTTTCCAAATGTGCCGCGCTTGAGCGGTGACGCGTTCTTGAACTACGAACAGCCGCTGACCGGCAAACGTCGCGCGGCGCTGGGCGTGGGCGTCTCGCACACGGGCGAGCGGCTGGGATCTGTGGATAGCAACACCGATTTCGTGTTGCCGGGTTACACCGTGTGGCGAGCGGTCGGCCACTACGATCTGAGCGAGCGGCTACGCCTGTATGCCAAGGTCGAGAACCTCACCGATCGCCGCTATGCGGCATTTTCGTATAGCGAGCAGTGGGTGTATCCCGGTGCGCCGCGGAGCTGGACGGTGGGTGCGCAGTTGCGGTTTTGAGCGATGCTCCGCGACGGCGCAAGCGGCGATCGGCGCTTGCGCCAGTGTGGTGGATGCCAGCGTGACCGGCGGGCGCCACGTCCAGTCGAGCATGCATTGTGCTCAGGATTGACTGCAGCCACTGCCGTGCGCCGGCAGCTGGTTTCTGGAGGTCGTGCGCGCTTGCATGCAATTGCAGCTGCGGCGTGACCAATGCAACAGAGGTCGCAGCCAGAAGCGTGCAGCGACGCCATGCTTACAGTGGGGGCCCCGCACACCTTGTGCCGGGATGCATCGCCGGGATCGGAGACCGCGCCAGGCTGCCCCGACGTAGATCGGGACCGATCGCGGGGTTAACTGCGTCGTTTCGACGGACTCTTGCTGCGTTTCTTGCCAGGCGCCAACGGCGCAGCCTCCTCGTTGGCCAACGCGCCGCCGGTGTGCAGCTGCTCCAGCCACGACAACGCATCCACATAGCCGAGAAAGTGCTGCAGATAGCCCGGCGAGCGCTCGCGCATCAGCGTGATGCAGCGATGCACCAGCACGCTGGAATTGAGCGGGCCGGCATCCTTGGGCGCATCCTGCAGCGACTGCCGCACCTGGCTGGCGGTGCGCACGGTGGTCCAGGTGCGACGAAAGTCGTCCAGCGCCGGCAGCTCCGGAAACAGCATCGCATCTGCGCTGGCAGTCTTGCGGCTGTCCACTTCCATCAGCGCCGCATGCCCGGCCATCTGCGCGGTGAGCGCACCCAATGCGCTGGGCTGCGGCGACGCAGGCGTCGAGGCAGACGCCGCACGGCGACCGGCACGGCGACGCGCTGTCTGCTTCAGCGCTGTCGCATACCCATCGACCATCGCGCCAAGCTTGTGTTCCAGCACCTCACGCACCGCATCGGCTTGCGTGGCGGCGCGCGCTGCCAAGCATTCCATCAGATGGAAGCGCACCGGATCCAGCCGATCGGCGCCCTGGCTGCGCCAGAGCTCCAGGTGCGCGCGCGGAGAGTGCGGGCTTGCTCATCGCGGTGCGGCGGTCGCTGCGGGCTGCCTCGATGCGCCTGCGCGCGACGGCGGGCGCGCGATCGGCGCGATCTCCACGCGGCGGTTCTTCGCGCGGCGGGCTTCGTCGGCGTTGGAATCCACCGGTTGCTGCGAGCCGAATGCGGCCGCGAACACCGATGATGCCGGCACGCCTTCGGCGATCAGGGCACGGGTCACCGTGAGTGCGCGTTGCGCGGACAGTTCCCAGTTGTCGGCGTAGCGGCGATTGCCGCCCAGCACCGGGCGGTCGTCGGTAAATCCGCTGACCATCAGGATCTCGTCGCGCGTGCGCAGGTATTGCGTCAACGGCGTCGCCAGCGACTTCAATACCTCGCGTCCTTCCGGCTGCAGTTCGTCGGAGTTGAACGCAAACAGCACATTGCCGCGAATGCCGATACGGCCATCGACCAGGGTCACGCGGCCGGCAGCCAACGGTGCGGCCAATGCCTGTTCCAGCGTCTGCCGGCGTTGCGCTTCGGCCTGGCGTTGTCTGACCTCCGCGTCCAGGCGGCCGGACAGCTGCAACTGCACGCCGATCACGCCGACCAGGATCAGCACGAACGCGCCCAGCAACACCGACATCAGGTCGCCGAATGCCGCCCAGATGGGCGTGGCCAGCTCGCCGTCGCTTTCGATCTCGTCGCTCATGCCGTTTCTGCTTCGCCGGTCTCGCCACGCCCGCGATCGAGCTGGCGCAGTTCTTCGATGATCTGCTTCTGCGAGAGCATGCTGAGGTCGACCACCTCGCGCGCCTGTGCCACGTAGTAGGCAAGTTGGTCGTCGCTGCGTGCCAGCGAGGCATCGAGTGCGGTGGCAACGTGCTGCAGGCGCTCATTGAGATCGCTGGTGGCGCCGCTGAACAACTGCACCGCCATGCCGAACGCTTCGCCCAGGCTGGCCACCTCTACCGCGCTGCCGCTGACATGCGCGGCCACTGCGCCCAGCTTGCCGGTTTCGCTGCCGATCTGTTCGGTGAGCTGGCTGCCCACGCGCTGCAGCAGGTCGGCCGAGGTCGTCACCAAGGCATCCACCGCTTCGCGTTGTTCGGTGGAGGCGTGATTGACTGCGTTGAGCAAGGTGTCCAGGGTGGCAAGCAGCTTGCTGCGCTCTTCCAGCATGGCGGTGTCGCGCACCATGCTCTCGGACAGCGATTGGCGCAGCTCGGCCACGACATTGGCCGCGGCCTTGGGCGCTTCGGAGGCGATCTGCATCAGGCGCGACACTTCGCTGATCGTCGCGCTGGCCTGCGCCTGCGCCTGCGTGGACAGCTCGCTGGCGGTGCTGGCCAGGGTGTCGCAGATGGCCTGCTGCTGCTGGACGACGCGTTCGCCGGTCTGTTCCCATTGCGTGGTCAGGGCCGTGCTCATCGCGCCGAAGCGCTCGCTCCACAGTGCCAGGCGCTGGGTGTCGCGCGCTTCCAATGCCGCCTGCAGGTCGGTGTGCGATTGCTGCAAGGTGCCGACCAGGGCCGCGGCATGCGCGTCGAAGCTGGCGGTGGCTGCGGCAAGTGCGCTGTGGTGCTGGCTGGACAACGTGGCGCTGGCCTGTTGTTGCTGGGCCAGTGCATCGCTCCACGCACTGGCAGCGTCGGTGCTGGATTGCGCCATGCGTTGCGAAACCGCATCCACCAACGCGGCGGAGCGTGCCTCGAAGGTGCTGGCGAATTGCGTGAGCGTGTTTTGCAGCTCCTGGGTGAGCGCGTGATTGGCGCGCTGCTGCTCGGCCACCGCGGCCGTCCATGTCGCTGCGGCAGTGGCGGTGCTGTCGGCAAAACCGTTGCTCAATCCATCGAGTTGCTGCTGCACGGCCTGCTGCACAGCTTCATGCAGGGCGCTGGTCTGCTGCGCCAGTTGCTCGAGGGTGGCATGCAACTGCGCGCTGTGCGTTTCGGTCGCGCGTTGCTGTTCGGCAAGCACGGCGCTCCAGGTGGCGGCGTTGGCCGCGGTGCTGCTGGCAAAGCCATCGTTGAGTGCGCTCAATTGCTGCTGCACGGCCTGGGTGACACTGTCCTGCACGGCAGCGCTGCGCTGCTCGATCTGTTCCAGGGTGCCCTGCAACTGCTCGGTCAACGTGGCCTGCGTGCGTTCCTGCGCGGCCAAGGCCACCTGCCAGTGCTCGGTCGCCGCGCGCGCGTTCTGCTCGATGGCGGCACCGACACCTTGCAATTGCTGATGCACGGCGCTGCTCACGCTGTCCTGCACGGCCAGGCTGTGCGCGGCAATCTGTTCCAGCGTGGTCTGCAACTGCGCGTTGTGGGTCTGCTGGGCGCGTTCCTGCACCGCCAATGCCGTGCTCCAGTGCTGCGCCGTGGTGCTGGCACTGGTCTGGAAGCCGTGGGCGATGCCGTCCAGCTGTTGCTGCACGGCTTGTGTGAGGTGTGCCTGCAATGCGGCGGTATCGCGCGCGATGCTGGCCATGGTGGCTTCCATCGCCGGCTGCAATGCCGCACCGACGGCGCGTGCGCTTTCGGCGACACCGGCCTGCAGCGATTGCTCCATGGACGTAGCCAGTCGCGCATACGCCGCGTCGCTTCTGGCGTGGAAGTCGGCCTGCTGTGCGGCCAGGCGCTGTTCGGCAGCCATGCTGTGCTGTTCGAGGGTGTGCATCAGCGTCTGCAGCCGGTCGATCAGGGCCGGCATCAAGGCGCTTTGCTGCTGCTGCAGCCTGAATGCTTCGCCACGTCGGTGCGCATCCGAATGCGGGTGCAGTTCGGCAGCGATCTTCAGGTCCAGGCGTTGCACCGCCTGCAGGCGCTCGCGCCGGCACAGCGCCGACAACAACCCCAGCATGGCAGATGTCGCCACACCGGCGATGGAGGTGCCGAAGGCAAACGCCAGGCCTTCCACCGGTGCTGCGAGCGAGCCGCGAATGGCCTGCAGATCGGTGGCGCTCTGCAATGCAAAGCCGGTGCCCTTGAGCGTGGCCATCATGCCGAGCAAGGTGCCGAGCATGCCGAGCAACACCAGCAAGCCGACCAGATACGGCGTCAGCACCGGTGCCGGCAACGCCACGCGCTCACCCTTGATACGCAGGCGCACCGCATTGCGCAGGCTCGGGTGCACCGCCTGCAGCCAATCGCTCAGGGCAGAAGGCGCCGTGGTCAACCCATCGACTGCCGCTTCCAGCGTCGCAGTGGCCTGGCGGTAGCGATACAGCTCCAGCGCGCCGGCCACATAACAGGCGCCGATCACCGCCGCGACGCAGGCGCCGAGTGGATTGGAGCCGAGATAACCGATGCCGACCCAGCAAACCGCCAACAGGCCGACGAGAAACACACACACGTGTACGAGAGTTCTGAACATGACGTCCCAGTTAGCGGGTACGAAGCGCTGCAAGCAGGCCTTCGATCGGGTGAAAACGAACATCCAGTTCGGCGAGCAACACGCTCTGCATGTCTTTGCGGAAGACATCCAGCCAGCCATCGGGCACCGCGCGTGGCGCGGCCGCGTCATCGGTCGGCCGGTGCTGCGCCTGTGCAGCATCGCGCAGGCGTTCGAAATGTGCGCCGAGCAGGCTCGGCACGGTGTTCAACAGGCTCTGCTCGCGCGGGCTCAGGGTGAGCTCCATCACCGCATCCACTTCGGCCAACCGCGCCATGTCGGTGGAGACCAATGCGAGCAGGTCGCGCAGCCGCCCGCGCAGATCGCCGGCGGCAGTGCGCATGGCGCGTTGCATGGCGAGGTAATGCTGCCGAAACGGTGCGAAATCGGGCGCGGCGACGGGCGCACCTGCGAGCGCGGCGTTGTGCGCCTCGGCACGCATGCGCGCGACCAGCGCGTCCAACTCGGCCACGCTGCTGGTGGCAAGAGCGGTGCGCACGCGTGCGCAAGCCTCCGCATCGAGCGGGCGCGGTTCGGGCAGGTCCTCGGCGTCCGGCAGCTTGCCGTCCAGCGCCTTGGACACGGCAACCGCGCGCGTCCAATCGATCCACTGGCTCAGCCGGTCGGCCAGCGCGTGGTTGGACTGGGCGATGTGCGCGTTGCTGAGGCGAGCAAGCAGGCGAATGAACGCCGGGCCCGACAAGGGCGCCCGTGGAGAAACTTTCGCCATTCTTCCGGTCAAAAACCGGGCATTTTACACGGGAACGCGCGCAGGTCGGCGCGTCGGGCGGGCGTTGCGCGCGAGCTGTCGGGTCCATGCGTGCTGGCATTCAGCCGTCCTGGTGCGCGCGTCAGGCCATGTGTGGCCGACGGCCTGAGGTGCGGCGCTGCACGCCACCGGCCGGGAAGGCGGCGCCAAGCAGCCCCAACCACAAGCCCGATTCGCGGACGACCGTCAGGGTTTGTAACCAATTCAGGTCCAGGCTTCCGGCTGTCCGGCTGACCCGGTTTTGTAAGGTGAACGGGTATAAGCTGCGGGCCGGGGAAATCCCCCAACGAGGTAACGACAATGGACCGCTCCGACATCCAAGTGTCCGATCTGCTGGTCTTGGAGCTGCAAGGGTTCCACGATGCCTATGGCAATGGGCCGGACTTCTGGGACGCCTACCAGCGCATCATGGGCATCGCCGCGCAGGCTGGCGGCAATATGGTCGCCTTGGCCAACGAAATGGCCTCATTGGCGCAGGGGCTTGGCGCGACCAAGCGCGCGCAACTGCTGTAACCGCTCATGTCCGTGCGGGCGGTGACGCCTGTGCGGGGTGCCTGAGTTTTGAGCACTGCGCCCTGCGTGAGACGACTGCTCGCTTAGGCGCCTGCAGTGCCGCCCACAGCTGCAGCTGCCGCGCTTGCGTGGTTGAAGCTGCTTGGCCGTCTACGTTGCGTCGGTGACGGCGGACCGAGCCGCGTCGGTGCCCGCGAGGCATCTGGCAACGCCATATCTCGCACGCCACTTCGACGTGAATGCAGCGGCAAGCGCGGGACCGCGGGCCAATCGCCAGCGCCCTTGCATTACAGGCATTCGACTCGGCGAGACGGCCGCTAGACGATGCGATGCATGCCGTGTGATCGCCCCGCAGACGTCGCGCTGCAATGGCATGTTGCATGCTGCAGATGCTGTCTCTGACACGGCAGGCGCAAAACGCCGGTTGCCGTTGTGGCCTTACTCGGCCTTGGCTGCGGCGGCCGGTGTGACTGCAGCGGCTGGCGCAGCCTCCGCCGCGCCGCGCTTTTTTTCGCGACGTAGCGGTGTATCGCCCAGGCGCTCGATTACGCCCCCGGATTGCTGAAACGCTTGCAGATCGGCGGCCAATCGCTGTTCGGACAACCGCGGCTTGCCCAGCTGATTACTGACGGTCATCGACTGGCGGCGAGAATGCTGCATCGCAAATCCTCATGCGTTGTACAGCGTCAAGGGAATGCCCCTACGGCGTTGATCGTCGTAGGTCGCACGCACGTCCCGGCAATACGGGCCGGACATGACGAAACGCCGGCAGATCGCCGGCCGCGTCTCGTAGATCGAGCAACACATGCGCGCAGCGTCGATGGCCACGCACCAACCTTCCTCGTCGCGCGCCATCACATGCCAGCCCTGTGGCGTCACGCTGGTGAGATGGTGTGGGATACGGTCGGATGGATCGACCATGACGGTGAGCCGGCAGCAGACGGCGTCGCAGCGTTCGCAGAGATTGTCGATGGAAAGGGCCAGATGAGTGAGGGCGCCACCAGGTTTCGGCCGCCCACGCACCATACACCCTGGGCGCGTTCGCATGTGAACCGACGCCGCGTTCCGCATGGCTGCTACGGTGCAGACGCAACTGCGCGGATTGTCCGATGACTGACTTCTCGGCGACATCGCTGGTTGCCGCGGCGCTGCGTGACCTCATCTGCGAACGCACAGGTCACGCAGCGCCGCAGGTGATCGAGACGGACTCCGGTTGCGCCGCATCAGCCCGAATGCGACAGCACACGCAATGCAATGCGTGGCCGCCGCCATGCACAGGACGGCACAGACGTTGCCTTTGTCGTTGATGTGCGAAGACGCTTTTCACCTGTGCCAACGCGGCGCACCGTAGCGTAATGGCTCGCATCACGTCGTAGGACAACACATGAGCACATCCGACCAGATTCCCTCTACGCACGACCAGGCGCAGCACGACAAGAAAAAACAGGACGCGCTGCAAGACGAAGCGGTGGAAGAAACCTTCCCGGCCAGCGACCCGGTATCGCCGTTCGTGCCGGCCAAGCCACTGGACTGAGCCTGTTCGCAGTGCTCAACGGTTACAGGACGCAGGCGGTGCGGCCGCGGCCGCACCGTCTGCGCATGCGCCACCGATGCACTCACGGTGTGAGCACAACCTTGCGGCAATCGTCCTGCTTCTTGTCGAACAGTTCATAGCCACGCGCTGCATCAGCCAGCGGCATCCGGTGCGAAATGATCGCGCTTGGCTTGAGCTGACCATTGCCGATGCATTCCAGCAGGTGCGGCATGTGTTTTTGCACATGCGTCTGGCCCATCTTGAAGGTCAAGCCCTTGTCGAACGCATCGCCGAACATGAAGGCGTGGATGAAGCCTGCATACACGCCAGGCACGCTCACCACACCGCAGCGACGGGTTGCGGCGATGCACTGGCGGATCGCCACGCCGCTGCTGCCTTCCAGTTTCAGGTTGGTCAGTGCGGTTTCGATGGCGCTGCCTTCGGCCTCGAAGCCGACCGCCTCGATGCTGGCATCGACACCCCGGCCATCGGTCTGCGAGACGATCACATCCGCCGGATCGTCGACCTCGTCGAAATTGATCGGAATCACACCATAGGTCCTGGAGGCAAAATCGAGCCGGTAGGCGTGGCGGTCGACCATGAAGATGCGTTCGGCCCCAAGCATGCGGCAGCTCGCGGCGGCCATCAGGCCGACCGGGCCGGCGCCGAAGATGGCAACGGTCGAGCCCTGTTTGACGCCTGCATCGACAACGGCTTGATACCCGGTCGGCAGAATGTCGGACAGGAACAAGACCTGCTCATCGTGCAAGGCATCGGGCACCACCAGCGGGCCGACATTGGCCTTGGGCACGCGCACGTATTCGGCCTGGCCGCCGGACAATCCGCCGTACAAATGGCTGAAGCCGAACAGCGCGGCGGGCGGGCGCATGTCCTTGTGATTGAGCGCCGCGCCCTTGCCGGTATTGGTGGTTTCGCACGCGGAAAATTCCTGCAGCACGCAGTGGAAACAGCGCCCACACGCGACCACGAACGGAATCACGACCCGGTCGCCCGGCTTGACCGCGGTGACGTCGGGGCCGACCTCTTCCACGATGCCCATGAATTCGTGGCCGAGAATGTCGCCGGGGTGCAGGTCGGGAATCTTGCCGCGATACAGATGCAGGTCGGAGCCGCAAATGGCAGTGGCGGTGACGCGCAGGATCAGGTCGTCGCGTTCGACCAAGAGTGGATCGGGCACGGTTTCCACCCGCACATCGCGTGAGCCGTGGTAGCTGAGGGCAAGCATCTTTGTCTCCTGTGGCCATTGGGACGCGGCAGCGCACTGCAGTGTTCGCGCAGCGGTGTTAAGCCTGTCAGCACACTGCGTGGGCGTGGTGTGGACGGGCGCTTGCCGACGCCGCGTTGATGCGCAGGTCACGTCTGGATAACCGCCACGCTCGCAGGCTCATAGGACGCGCTGGGACGCAGGCATGCCGCTTGCGCAATCCATGCGAACCCAACAATCAACGACCGCCGGACGCGACGAAAGAGCGCGATCAACAGGAGACAGCAATGGGACTTTTCAGGATGGTGACCGCAGGCGCAGTAGGCTATGTGGCGTACAAGGCCTGGCAGCGTCGGCAGGGGCAGGCGAGCGATCCACAGGATCCACGGAGCACCGCTCCCAGGGTGGTCGGCAGCACGCCGCCTCATGGCGACCCGTTGCGCGACAGCGTCGGCGATGCGCGCGACCGCAAGCAGGCGCTTGGTGCGTTGGCAGTGTTCAACGAAAACGAGCGCACGCTTGCGCAGCTGGCGGTGGTCAAGGGTGTGGAAGGAGAGGTGCTGGCATTCGCACGCAAGATGGACGAGGCCCACAGCGCTGCGTTGACGGACCTCAGCCGGTTTGCGCCCGATCGCAATGGCACGCTTGGCCAGGCCGCCGGAGCGGGCGCCGAAGGCGTGCGCAAGCGCCTGCAGGACCTGCATGGGCAGCAGTTTGAATCCCAGTATCTGCAAGCCAGTGTGGACAGCCACGAACAGGCGTTGGCCCTGCTCGACACACAGCTGAGCAGCGAGCCGGGCTCCAGCGACCTGGGCAAGGAGTTGCAGCGCGCACGCGACACCGTCGCCGAGCATCTGGAACATGCCAAGGCGTTGCGCGCCAAGCAGGGCCAGCCCCACTGACCACAGGTCGCTAGGCAACGCGTCGATGCGGCAGCTCTGCCAAGCGTGCGAGCCGCCGACGTCGCAGCCGACTCACCAGTTGTCCTACATGGGAGACCGCCATGGGCGAACCACAGGATGCAAATCGTCAACCCACCGACATGCACAATGTGAGCATCAACGAGGAGTGGGAGTTGCAGTACTGGGCGCGCGAACTGGGAATGTCCGAAGACGATCTCAAGCGCGCGGTGCAGGAGGTCGGCAACGTGACGACCAAGCTGCGCGATTATCGACCACCGCATTGATGCGTCCTGCAGGAAGTAAAACAGGCAACGAACGTTGCCTGTTTTTTTTGCGCGCCGGCGACTGCGAAACGTGAATTGCTTTCAGGGCCGACAGCGCGTCCCACGCCAGGTTGTATCAGTCAGCTGCAGGCTTTGTTTGCCTCGCCACCCATCACGCAAGGCACTCAGCGCTTTTGCGCGCAGTCGCTTCATGGTGCTTCGGTTGCAGCCTCGAACCCGGCCGCCTGCCGCTGCCACACACTATCGAACACGCCACCGCTGCCGCGCAGTTCCGCAGGGCTGCCGTCTTCGACCACGCGGCCGTCCTGCAGCACCACGATGCGATCGAAACCAATCACCGTGGACAGGCGATGGGCGACCGCCAACACGGTGCGGTCGCGCATCAGGTGATCCAGCGCAGCCTGGATTTCGGCTTCCGATTCGGTGTCCAGTGCCGAGGTGGCCTCATCCAGAATCAGGATCGGGGCGTCCTTGAGAAAGGCACGGGCAATACCCAGCCGTTGTCGTTGTCCGCCCGATAACATCACCCCGCGCTCGCCCACCTGGGTGTCGTAGCCCTCGGGCAATTGCCGGATGAAGCCATCGCAGAATGCATGCCGCGCCGCTTCGTGCACCTCGGCATCGCTGGCATCGGGACGTCCGTAGCGGATGTTGTCGCCGATGCTACGATTGAACAACGCAGTTTCCTGCGGCACCACCGCAATCTTTTCGCGCAGGCTGTCCTGGCTGACCCCGCGAATGTCCTGCCCGTCGATCAGCACGCGCCCGGATTCCACATCGTCCAGGCGCTGGATCAGCGCAATCAAGGTGGACTTGCCGGCACCGGACGGCCCCACGATGCCCACCTTCTGGCCGGCCGGAATATGCAGGTTCAATCCCTCCAGCACCGCAGCGCGCTCGGGATAGGCAAAACGCACGTCTTCGAAACGCACATCGCCTTCGGCCAATGCCAGCGGCACGTCCGCATCGACGATGGCGTGCGGTTGCAGAATGATCTGCAGGGTGTCGGCAATGGCACCCAGTTGCTGGGTGGTGTCCACCAGGGTCAGCGCCAGATCGCGCGAGCCATGCAGGATGCGGAAGGTCAGCGCACTGACCAACACCACATCGCCTGCACTCACCGCTCCGGAACGCCACATGCTGATGGCCCAGATCAGCATGCCGCCGGCCATCAGCGACAGGCAGATGTCGTGAATCACCCGCGCCTTTTCCACGTACATCCAGCTGCGCCGATGCGCTACGGCCTCGTGACCGATCTGTTCGGCCAGTCGCGCGCTTTCGCGATCGCGCGCGGCGAACGCCTTGATCGTCCACACGTTGGAAACCGCATCCACCAACTCGCCACCCACCCGGGCGGCCTGCGCGGCAAAGCGTTGATGCTTGGCGCGGCCGCGAATGCCGAAGCTGGTGATGATGGCTGCCACGATCGCAATGAAGCCGACCAGCGTGGCGGCCATGCGCCAGCCCACCGTCAACAGCAGCACGATGGCGCCGACGAAATCCACGATGGGCGGCACGATCTTCCACGCCAGTCCACCAAAGATCTGCCCGGCGGCACTGCCGAGCGCGGTGATGCGGTTGCCCAGCGCACCGGCAAAATGTTCGGTGAAGTAGCGCATCGGGTGGCCGGTGAGGTGGCGGAACAGATCCACCCGGATATCCACCACGCTGGCGACCACGGTCCGGCAGCCCAGCCAGCCGCCCAGTCGCCACAGCAGGTTTTCCACCGCGATCAAGCTGATGAACAAGCCCAGCGGCAGCCACACGTTGGCCTGGCTGCGTTGATCGGTGGCCATTGCGTCCACCAGCATCTTCATGCCGTATTGCACCGACACCGCGCAGCCGGCCGCGCCCACGATCAAGAGCAGCAAGCCAGTGAAATGCCACGGCCGTTGGCCAACGTAATGCCAGAGAAACCGCGCTGGCGTGTCCGGCAACAAGGTGGAGTGGCCGGACATACTCACGGGGCGATGTCGGCCAGCGCGAACTGTGGTGCGCGCAGACCGAAACGGTCGTGCTCGTGGCGCAGTTGATCGGCCAGGCCTGCATGCAGCGGCCGTTCGCCGTGCTCGTCCGCATAGCCGAGCAAGCCGGTGGGGCAATGCCGGTTGTTGTCCCAACCGGGGTAGTCAAGCACCGGATACAGACAGATGCCTTCCATTGCCACGCCGTGCTGCAGGGCCAGTGCAACCTCGCCGCCGACGTGATCGAGCCAGGGCCCGCGTTGATCTGCTTCGGCACCGGTTTCGGAGACGATCATCGGGCGGCGGTAGCGCTGCCAGAATTCCAGCATGATGGTCGAGAACGGCCGGTGGTCGGGCGAGTTGCGCAGGATCGGCACGCCGCCCAGATACCACTGATTATCCGAGTAGTAGTTCAGGCCGATGATGTCCAGATACTCCGGCGCACCGCCGAGTCCGGGCCACTGTTTCCCGCAGATCATGTCCCAGGCTTCGAACTGCGCCAGCCGCAGGCGCTCGGCTTCGCGACGCGGGCCTGGCCGGTCGTTGGATGGCACCACATGGATCGCAGGGTCCACCTGTAAGAAGCGCGCGCGCGGATCGACCTGGCGTATCGCGTCGATCGCGGCGATGGTAGCGCGCACCAGCTGATGCTTGAGCTCGAAACCACGCCCGCGTGCTAGCGGATGCATGCGCGCGTGATCGCCGCCATTCCATGCCCAGAACGAGATCTCGTTGAGCGGCGCGTAGAACGGCACCGCGTCGGAGGCGTCCTTGACGCACTGCGCGGCGGCGGCGGCAAAGCGCGCGAAGCGGTCGACGAACTGCGGGGTCCAGATGTCCACATCGTCCGGCCAGCCGTAATGGCACAGGTCCCAGATCACCTGGGTGCCGGCGCTGTTGGCCGCGTGCAGCATCGGCAGGAAGCTGGACCAGTCGTAATGCCCGGGGCGTTGTTCGATCAGATGCCAGCGCAGGCCATCGCGCGCGGTGCGCAGGCCATGCGCCGACAACGCCGCATAGTCCTTGGCGGCCCAGCGGTCGTGCCTGGTGGCGGCAATCAGATCGAGCCTGCGCCCATCGCGGCGGCGGTGGGTCGAACACTCGAACCCCGCCATGAAAAAACTCTCGAACAGTGTGGGGGTATGCATCCAACATCCTGCTGCGCGCGCCGCTGGGTTGCAGCGATGCGTCGATAACTGCCCTGCAGCGACGGTGCTGCAGGGCGGGGCGTGCGTTGTCAGACCGCCAGCTCGGCGCGACGCTGTTCGGCGTCTTCGATGCGCTTGTACAAGGCCAGTGCCTGGCCGACCACCTGATCCATGTTGTAGTACTTGTAGGTGCCCAGCCGGCCAAGGAAGGTGACCTTGGGCGTCTCGGCCGCCAGGCGTTCGTAACGCCGATACAACTCGGCGTTCTCCGCGCGTGGAATCGGATAATACGGGTCGCCCTCGGCCGAAGGATACTCGCGGGTGATGCTGGTGCTGGGATGTTGCTGGCCGGTGAGGTGCTTGTATTCGGTAATGCGCGTGTAGGCCACCGCTTCGTCCGGATAATTGACCGTGGCCACCGCCTGGAAGTGCTCCTGGTCCAGCGTACTGTGTTCGAATCTGAGCGAGCGGTACGGCAGCTTGCCGTAGCAGTAGTCAAAATATTCGTCCACCGGCCCGCTGTACACCAGCTGGTCGTACTCCAGCTCGTCGCAGATCTCGCGGTAGTCGGTATTGAGCATCACCTTGATGTTGGGGTGATCGAGCATGCGCTCGAACATGCGCGTATAGCCGTGCAGCGGCATCTGCTGGAAGGTGTCGGTGAAGTAGCGGTCGTCGTCGTTGGTACGGGTCGGCACGCGCGAGGTCACCGACTTGTCCAGCTGCGAGGGATCCAGCCCCCACTGCTTGCGCGTATAACCGCGGAAGAAGGTTTCGTAGAGTTCGCGGCCCACCTGATTGATCACCACATCTTCGCTGGTCTGGATATCGGCCACCGGCTCGGCGCGGCTGGCCAGGAACGCTGCGGCCTGTTCTTCGGTGCTGAGTTGCAGGCCATACAGACGGTTCAACGTGGTCATGTTGATCGGGATCGGCACCTGTTGCTCGCCAACCTGCGCAAGCACGCGGTGCGCATACGGACGCCACTGGGTGAAGTTGGAGAGGTAATCGACGATGCGCTGCGCATTGGTGTGGAAGATGTGCGGACCATAACGATGGATCAGCACGCCGGCATCGTCATGATAATCGTAGGCATTGCCGCCGATATGCGGGCGACGGTCGACCACCAGCACACGCTTGCCGAGGCCGGCGGCCAACCGTTCGGCCAACACGCTGCCGGCAAACCCGGCGCCGACGATGAGGTAATCGAAACCGCGCCGTACGTTGCCGCGCGTGCGAGGTGCGGCAAGCGGCGCCGCGGCCGGCGGGGTCATTGCGTCCAAGAAAGTGTCTCCTTCATCAAATCGTAGGTGTGGTCCCAGGACATATCGCCCAGCACGGCATCGGCGCGGTCGAGCAACTGTGCGCGATCGGCACTGTCCTGCAGTGCCGCTTCGCAGGCGGCCACGAACGCATCGGCGGTCGCGGCAATGCGCACCACGCCGGTGTCGCCATAGGTGCGCACCACATCGTGGATGGGCGTGGACACCACCGGGCAGCCGCCAGCAAGGTATTCGGGCGTCTTGGTCGGGCTGATGAAGCGCGTGGAGGCATTCATCGCAAACGGCATCAACGCCACCTCCCACCCGGAGAGATAACCAGGCAGTTCGTCGTAGGTCTTGCCGCCCAGATAGTGGATGTTGGCGGCCTGTGGCAGCTCGGAGGGGTCGATCTTGACCACCGGGCCAATCATCACCCATTGCCAGCGCGGCCGCTGCGTCGCGATCGCGCGTAGCAGCTCGACATCGAATCGCTCGTCGATGACACCGTAGAAGCCCAGCCGTGGATGTGCGATGCCGGCCTGGTCGTCAGGCTCCTGCTGCAGCGTGCGCGCGGCGGCAAAATGCGCCACGTCCACGCTACTGGGAAACGCATGCGCGTTGGCGTGCAACGCACGTTTAGCCTCCCAAATGCTGTAGCCGCCGGTAAACACCACATCGGCGCGCTGCAGCAGCTCGCGCTCGCGTTGCACCAGCTCCGGCGGCGCACCACGAAATGCCGACAGCTCGTCCATGCAGTCGTAGATGACCATGCGCGCAGGCAGATGCGCACTGAAGCTCTGGCTCATCGGCGTGTAGTACCACAGCAACAACTCGCGCACGCCAAGCTCGGCCAGGTAGCCATCCAGCAAGCGGCGTTGCACCTGCACGGCATCTTCGCCCTCACACCTGGCGGGCAGGCGCGGCACCAGGACGTGCACGCCGTGCTCTTCCCCACGCACCTCCAACCAGGGCTCGGCTGCATCGCAGGCGATGGGCTCTTCCCAGAACAGCACATTGGCATCGCGTGCAAAGCGCGACATCAGGTGCTGCGGGCGCTGATAGACAAAACTCCAGCGCAGATGCGACAGACACAACAGCGTGGGTCGCGCCGGATCGAACCGCGGCGTGCTGTCGGAAGGAACCGCGCGGCGGGTCTTGCCGATCGCGTCTTGGAACTGACCAGCCCAACTCATGGAATGTCCTCGTAGGAAAGAAATGGGTCGTTACGCGTTACGCGCGGGAAAAGCCGTTGGCGACCACGAGCGTGCGTACCGGCTCGCTGCGACGGCGCGTGTCCGGGCCGGGCGATAGCCGGGGCGCTGGTGCCGGCAGCTCGCGTGCACCTTCGCGCTCTGGCACGGCTGCCGCGGTGCGCAGGCGCGGCAGGCGCGAACCGGCATAGCCATCCGGATGCATCGACTGCCAGCGCCAGGTGTCGCGACACATGCGGTCCAGGTCGTATTCCGCGGTCCAGCCCAGCAGCCGGTTGGCCAGCGCGGTGCTGGCGAAGTACACCGCCACATCGCCATCGCGACGTGGCGCGACGCTCAGCGGAATGCGCCTGCCACTGGCGCGCGCGAACGCCGCCGCCACCTCGCGCACGCTGTAGCCGCGCCCGGTGCCCAGATTGACCACCAAGCCCTTGCGCTCGCGCTGCAGGTAATCGATGGCGTCCACATGCGCGCGCGCCAGATCCATCACATGCAGATAGTCGCGCACGCCGGTGCCGTCGTCGGTCGGGTAGTCGTCGCCGAAGACCTGCAGCGCCTCGCGATGCCCCACTGCCACTTGTGCAATGTAGGGCATCAGGTTGTTCGGTACTCCTCGCGGGTCTTCGCCCAGATACCCGCTCGGATGCGCGCCCACCGGGTTGAAGTAGCGCAGCAACGCCGCGTTGAAGTCCGGCCACGCGGCGCCCAGGTCGCCGATCATTTCTTCCATCATCAGCTTGGTGCGCCCGTAGGGGTTGATTGCCTTCAGCGGCGCGCTTTCGTCGATCGGGCTGCGGTTGGCGTCGCCATATACGGTGGCCGACGAACTGAACACCAGGTTGCATACCTTGGCAGCCCGCATCGCGCGCAGCAGCGCCAGCGTGCCGGTGACATTGTTGTTGAAGTACAGCAGCGGCTCGCGCACCGATTCACCAACGGCCTTGAGCGCGGCAAAATGCAGGACGGCGTCGATGCGCTTGCCGATCAGCAAATCGGCAAGCTCGGGCGCACGCACATCCATGCGATGAAACTCCGGGCGGAATCCCATCAGATGCTGCAGATGGTCGAGCACGCGCTCGGAGGAGTTGCTCAAATTATCGACAATGCACACATCGTGCCCACGCCGCGCCAGTTCCACGCAGGTGTGCGAGCCGATATAGCCGGTACCACCGGTGACCAAAATTCTCATTGTTGTCTGCCTTATAGGGGCGCTACTGCGCTGGCCTGCCAATGGCGCGGATGCATCACGTCGCATGCGTCGATGCGTGTGGGATGGTGTTGTCGCGCCAGCAGCGGGTTCGCACCTTCGCCACGCAGGCGTGGCGGGCAGCACTGTTTCGAAGAGGGGGCGTGCATCACGTACCAACGTCGCCTACGGTAGGAGGCCGACCGTGAGAGCAACCGCAGGAGTGAGTGTGTGCCACGCGAGCGCAACGTTGACCGGACACTCACCTGGGCCGTGCGTTTTTTGCGCGTCAGCGCAACGCGCCCGAGTGACTGCACGGGCAAGCAAGCGAGACGTGGCGTGCGCCCGTGATCGCCGAGAATCGACGAAGGAAGTGCCAATAAAAAGCCCGCGTCGCTCGATCAGCGACGCGGGCTTGGCAACAATGCGACAGCGTTACAGCGTGACCGCGCCGCCAGAGATGGTCAGCAAGGTGCCCGAGGTGTAACTGGCCGTGTCGGCCGCCAGCATGACATACGCCGATGCCAGCTCGACCGGCTGACCCGGGCGCCCCATGGGGGTCTGCCCGCCGAAGTTTTCCACCGATTCTTCGTCCATGCCGGAGGGGATGAAGGGCGTCCAGATCGGGCCCGGCAGCACCGCGTTGACGCGGATGTTCTTCTCCGCCAGCACACCGGCCAGACCGATGGTGAGGTTGGCCAGCGCGCCCTTGGTCGCGGCGTAGGGCAGGATGTTGGGCGTAGGTTTCTTCGACTGCACCGATGCGGTGTTGATGATGGAGCCGCCGTCGGTCATGAGCGGCACCGACAGGCGTACCAGATTGAAGGCCGCATGCACGTTGGTGTCGAAGGTCTTGCGCCATTCGTCCAGGGTGATGTCCTCGAAAGTCTCGAAGTACTTCTGGTAGCCGGCGTTGTTGACCAGAATATCCAGACCGCCCAGGGTACTGTTGACTTTGTCGACCAAGGCCGCTGCCTGGCTGGGGTCGCTGATGTCGCATCCCACCAGCAGCGCCTTGACGCCGGCCTTTTCGATCAAGGCGCCAATGCGCGCGGCGTCTTCCTGCTCATCGGGAAGGAAGGCAATCGCCACATCCGCGCCTTCGCGTGCATAGGCAATCGCAACCGCAGCGCCAATGCCGCTGTCGCCACCGGTAATCAGTGCGCGCTTGCCTTTCAACTGGCCGTGGCCCACGTAGCTGTCTTCGCCATGGTCCGGGCGCTGGTCCATCTTCTCGGTGCGGCCGGGAAAGCTCTGCTGCTGTGGCTTGAAGGGCGGGCATGGATAGTTGGGTACGGGCATCGTGGTCTCCTGGCAGTGGAAGTCGTTGGTTGCACGCCAGTGTGGTCACGCAAACGTAAACATCCGGGCTAAACGATGTGCGCGTGGCGTGTGTTGCCGATCGCGCCCTGTGCGCGGCAGGCAGTACGCCGACAATGCGGTGGCATGCAGAACAGCGCGGCTGCACGCAAACTTCATGCGGTTTTGCCGAGGACGCTCGATACTGCGCGCATCGCCAGGAGGTCATCCATGTTCTTGCGTCGTAATGGGCTGTCGTTGTGTCTGCTTGCGCTGACTATCTTCTTCATCGGTTGCCAGATCTATGCTGGATTGCACTCGTACAACGATGAATTGCGCGAGCAGGGGCAGCCGACGCTGCTCCTGTCTGCGTATCTGCACAGCCCGCATTTCATGTCTGCATTGTTCGAAAACTGGGAGAGCGAATTCCTGCAGATGGGAATGTACGTGCTGCTCACCGTGAAGTTGCGTCAGGTGGGCTCTGCCGAATCGCGTCCGCTCGATCCCGCGGAAGAAACCGTTGAGATCAAATCCGGGCCCACGCCCTGGCCGGTACGCGCCGGCGGGGTATGGCGACGGCTGTACGACCACTCTCTGGCAATCGCGTTCGGGGCGCTGTTCCTGATGAGCTTTGTGCTGCACCTGGTCGGTAGCTGGCGGCTGGAGGTGGGGGAACGTGCGCAGAAGGGCTTGCCACCGATCACGGTGTTCGAGCATTTCACCAGCGCATCGTTCTGGTTCGAATCGATGCAGAACTGGCAGAGCGAGTTCCTGGCGGTGTTCTCGCTGGTGGTCCTGACCATCTGGTTGCGGCAGAAGGATTCGCCGCAGTCCAAGCCGGTCGAGGCGCCGCATTCGCAGACAGGGGGGTGAAGCGGCTTGAGCCGTCTGCGAAGCGGCGAGGCGTGAGAAGCCGGGCCTGCGCGCTCCGCGGTGGGCGTGCGTCCCCAGATACGTACTTCACGCCAACACCGGGCGTCGTTCACCACCCCGCAATGCCTGCACGCCTAGCGTTGGGTCATGACGATCACGCAGGAGATGAGCATGGGCAGCGAACCGAAAAAGCCATGGGGTCCGGAAGACGACCAGAAAAAGCCGTTTACGCCACAGGAGCGTCGCAACGAGGATGTCGAGTGGAAAGTGCACGACATGCCCGACGAAGATCCCGACGTCAACAAGGCCGATCCCGAACACGACTACGAACGGCCGGACGGATCGGAAAAACGCTGAAGCAAGCCACCAGTCTCGCCGGAGCGCCCGCCACGCGGGCGCTGTTCGTTTGTCTGAATGCATCTGTCGACGCAGGGCGTGTCGTATGCACGCCGCGTTATCGCCTAGTGGTGATGGTGATAGCCCACATCGGCGGCGATCTTGCCGCGGAACACACGGTACGACCACACCGTATAGCCGAGCACCAGCGGCAGCAGTACCACCAGGCCCACCATCGGGAAGATTTGCGAGGAGGGCGGCGAGGCCGCCTGCCAGATGGTGTAACTCGGCGGCACCAGATACGGCCACATGCCCAACACCAGGCCGATGAAGCCCAACACGAAGATCGCCAGGGTCAACAGGAAGGGCCATGCGTCGCTGCGCGAGCTGTCGCTGCTGCGCCATAGCGCAAGCGCCACGCCTGCGGTCATCAGCGGAATCGGCGACAGCCACCAGAAATTGCCGTGCTCGAACCAGCGCGCCATCACATGCGAGCTCAGGAACGGCAGCCACGCGCTGACCAGCACGAGGAAGGTCACCACCACGCCCACCAGCGGCTTGGTCAGCTGCCGCGCCAAGGTGTGGGTGCGCCCATCGGTCTTGAGGATCAGCCAGGTGCTGCCAAGCAGTGCGTAACCGAATACCAGCGCAGCACCGGTGAGAATGGTGAACGGGCTGAACCAGCCGAACACGCCGCCGGTATAGCGCCCGTTGATAAGCGGCATGCCTTCCACCAGCGCGCCGAGGATGATGCCTTGTGCGAAAGCGGTCAGGATCGAGCCGGCAATGAACGACACGGTCCACAGCCGCCGCGAGCGCTGTGCCTTGAAACGGAATTCGAACGCCACCCCACGAAAC
Source organism: Xanthomonas sp. D-36-1 (assembly GCF_017746155.1). NCBI lineage: Bacteria > Pseudomonadati > Pseudomonadota > Gammaproteobacteria > Lysobacterales > Lysobacteraceae > Xanthomonas > Xanthomonas sp. D-36-1. The sequence goes on along the minus strand of NZ_JAGHWR010000042.1, from coordinate 54,196 downwards.
ACCAGCGCCATCACCATCAACAGCACCGGTAGGTACAGGCCGGACAGGATCACCGCATACGCCGTGGGAAACGCAGCGAACAGACCGGCGCCGCCAAGCACCAGCCAGGTTTCGTTGCCGTCCCAGATGGGCGCGGCGGTGTTCATCATCAGGTCCACTTCCTGTTCGTCGCGCGCGAACGGCGCCAGCATGCCCAGCCCGAGCACGAAGCCGTCCAGCACCACGTACATCAGCACGCCGAAACCGATCACGCCAAACCACACCACCGGCAACCAGTAACTCAGTTCCATGGCGTGTTCTCCTGTTCCAGTGACGTCTCTGCTGCAGACAGCGGGCGTGCCGGCGTGTGGTCGCCACCGGCCACATCCGGCCCGTCGCGGCTGGGTTGCGGCCCGGCGCGTACCAGCTTGGTCAGATAAAAGATGCCGAAGCCGAACACGAATGCGTAGCCCAGCAGATACACCAGCAGCGATACCGCCACTGTCGCAGTCGATTGCGGGCCCACCGCATCGGCAGTACGCAACCGCCCGTACACCACCCACGGCTGGCGCCCGATCTCGGTGACGAACCAGCCGGCCACCAGCGCCATGAATCCAGCCGGCAGCATGAGGTTCCATGCCAGGATCAGCGGCCTGGCATGCAGGCGCCCACGCCACCATGCAATGGCCGAGATCCACGCCAGCAACAGCATCGCCATCCCCAGACCCACCATGATGCGGAAGGCAAAGAACACCGGCGCCACCGGCGGCCGTTGATCGCGCGGCACCGACGTCAGCGGCGTAATGTCGCCGTCTGCGCTGTGGGTCAGGATCAGGCTACCCAGGCGCGGGATGGCCACCTCATAGTCGTTGCGCTCGGCTTCTGCATTGGGCAGCGCAAACACCACCAGCGGCACGCCGGCACCATGGCCTTCGCTGTGCCAGTGCGCCTCCATCGCGGCGACCTTGAGTGGCTGATGTTCCAGTGTGTTGAGCCCGTGCTGGTCGCCCACCAGTATCTGGATCGGCAGCACGATGGCGGCAAATGCCACCGACAAGCGCAACATGCGGGCGCCGGCATCCACATGCAGCCCTTTGCGCAGGTAGTAAGCGCCGACGCCGCCAACCACGAAGCAGGTGGTGATGAACGAGCCCAGGGCCATGTGCACCAGACGATACGGAAACGACGGGTTGAAGATGATCTGCAGCCAGCTGACCGGTTGCACGATGCCGTTGACCATCGCGTAGCCACGCGGGGTGTGCAGCCAGCTGTTGGACGACAAGATCCAGAACGTGGACACCAGCGTGCCGATCGCCACCATGCAGGTGGCGAAGAAATGCAGGCGTTCGGAAACCCGGCCCCAGCCGAACAGCATCACCCCCAGGAAGCTGGCTTCCAGGAAGAACGCAGTGAGCACCTCATAGCTCAGCAGCGGGCCGATCACACTACCGGCAATGCGGCTCAGCTCGGGCCAGTTGGCGCCGAACTGGAAGGCCATGACGATGCCGCTGACCACACCCATGCCGAACGACACCGCAAAGATGCGCAGCCAGAAAAAGTACAGCCGCTTCCAGGTCTCGTCGTGCGTGCGCAGCCAACGCCATTCCAGAAAACCGAGCAGGTTGGCCAGGCCAATGGTGAAGGCCGGAAACAACACATGGAACGAAATGACGAAGGCGAACTGGATACGGGACAGCAGCAGCGCTTCCACAGGTCTCTCCTAACGCCTGGTCGGGCACGGCAGTGCCGACACAGGGGCCGCGGGACGGGGTGCCGGCCGGGCAGGCGCCGCTGGCACCTGCAGGGCGCGCCAGCGGCGGAACGTGGCAGCGAAAGACCACCGCGTGCCGGCACGTGTTGCCAACAACAAGCGTGCGCCCATCACGCGCGGAAAAGATTGACCTAGCGCACCGTGGGACATCTTGCCTTTCCCTAGAACCCCGCCGCGATCACGGCAGGCGTGCACCGCACCAATCAAGCGAGCCCAACCTATGGGCACATCATCTTTGGCGTAGGTGACGCAGGCAACGCGGCGCCAGCCAATCGGCGAGCACGGCATTCATCGAGCCAGGGGTGAGGCACAGCGCATCGCGCACGGCCTTGATCGCGTCTGCATCGGTCAGGTTGGGGCGCGCGTTGTATGCCGCGCAGACTGCCCGGATCGTGCCTTCGGGAACGCCGTCGAATGCGTAATAGCCAAGTTGGCCTCGGCGGTGCTCGCCACGCCAGTAATCCAATTCGGTTTGCACATCGGCCTGCACGGGCGCCGAGATTGCGTGCATGGGACACCTCACTCGCTGGATCGGGCGAGTGTTCGCCGCACCCTGGAAGGAAGGCGTGAGCGCGTTGTGCACGCCCTCTCCACGGGCGGTGCGTAGGCTGTGGGTAACTCAGCAGGCCCAGTGCGGCTTCCTGACGGGTTCATGCGGCGCCATGGTGGCGTCGGCTTACGTCAGCCCCGGCTGATATCCTGGCCCCGATGCAGGCACGCAAGCGAGCTCAGCCAGCGCTCGATCGAGACGGCACCCGTCGTTGGACTGGCGCGACTGCCGCGGCAAACCTTGCACTCCTTGGCGTTTCGACATTCTCGATACGGCGACCCACCCAGAGCGTGACGCTTGGCACTGGCGCAATCGAGCGCTTCCATGCGTACTTCGCCCACAGCCATCAGGGCGGGCTCGACTGGGGGAAGAGCGCCGCACCATTCACAGAGCGTGACAGCAGCAGGCAATTTCCGATGTGGTGTGTCATCGCATTTCGCGCGGCCGTCACAATTCTCAACTGAACATGTATCAGTCATTGCGGACAGAAGCGCTCATGGACCGTCTTTCCTGCGCCATCATCGACGACGACGTGGAGTTCTGCGATCAGGTGGTTGAACTTGCCACCGATAGCGGCTTCCATGCCAAGGGCATTCACACCCTTGGCGAAGCCAGCCGCTGGCTGGACAGCAACTTTCCCGACCTGTTGGTGGTGGATGTTGGCCTGCCAGACGGCAGCGGCTTCGATCTGATCGAACGGCTCGACCCGGACCACACCCCGCAGATCGTTGTGGTCTCGGGCGATTACGCGCGCGAAACCCAGGGCCGCGCGCAGCAGTTCGGGGTTAGCGAATTCTTGACCAAGCCGTTCGCGCCCGAACGCCTGGAGCGGGTGCTCGGGGGACTGCGCGAAGCGCAACAGGGCAACCTGGGCATCGTCGGCAACAGCGACAGCATCGTGATGCTGCGCAAGGACATCGTGCGCGTGGCGCCGACCGATCTGAATGTACTGGTGACCGGCGAAACCGGCACCGGCAAGGATCTGGTGGCGCGCGCCATCCACCGTGTGTCCGGTCGCCGCGGCCGCTTCGTACCGGTCAATTGCGGGGCCATTCCGGAAGAGTTGCTGGCCAGCCAGTTGTTCGGCCACGAGCGCGGTAGCTTCACCGGCGCCGACCGTCGGCATGCCGGGTTCCTGGAGCAGGCCGCAGGCGGCACGCTGTTCCTGGATGAGATCGGCGAGATGCCCAAGCGGCTGCAGGTGTATCTGCTGCGGGCGATCGAATCGCGCAGCTTCATGCGCGTGGGCGGCAACGAGGAAATCGCACTGGATGCGCGCGTGGTGGCAGCCACCCATCAGCACGTGCAGCGCGAGCAGGCGGTGCTGCGCGAAGACCTGTTCTACCGTCTCAACGAATACCCGATCCAGGTGCCGCCGCTGCGCGAGCGCCGCGGCGATGCGCGCCTGCTTGGCTTGCGCGTGATCGACGAGCTCAACGCCAAATACGGCAGACGCAAGTTGCCGACCAAATCGCTGCTGCGCTACCTGGCCTACCACGCCTGGCCGGGCAACGTGCGCGAGCTGCGCTCGTTTATCCACTATCTGTATCTGCGCTCCGATGGCGATCTGTTGAGCGCTCCGGAGGTGGAGCAGACCGTGCCGCAGGCCGATCAGGACGGCTTGCTCATTCCTGCCGGCTGGACCATGCGCCAGGCGGAAGACGCGATGATCGAATCGGCACTGGCGCGTACGCGCTTCAACAAAAAGGCCGCCGCGCGCGAACTGGGCATCAGCGTGCGCACCTTGCATAACCGGCTCAGCGACAAGGATGCGGAGTGAGCGACGCACCGCGTGGGCAGCGGCGCGAGTTGCTGCACCAATTGCGCAACCGTCTCAACGTGATGGGCTTTGCCTTGTATGCGTTGCGCAACGAAACGTCCAAGCCACTGGAAACGCTGCGCACGGCGCATCAGTCCGCCGTCGAACTGCTCAACCAGCTTGGCGAGCAAGAGCGCGCCCTGCAGCAGCCCGGCGTGGAACCGGGCGATAACGCCCAGCCCGCCTGCGCCGATCAGTGACTGGCCGTCTCGCTCTGGTGGCTGAGCAAGCTGGTGATCGTGCGCGGGTTATAGGGCTTCATGCAGTACGACAAATGCGCAAAGCGCTGCGGCAGCGTATAGCGGTCGTAGCCGGAGCAGAACGAAAACGGCACGCCGCGCTCCATCAATGCATCGGCGACCGGAAACACCGCCTGGCCGCGCACGTTGACATCCAGCAAGGCGCCATCGATGGCCTGACCCGACGCGACCAGCGAGAGCGCGTCGGGTACATTGCCGACCGGTCCAACGACGCTGACGCCGGCTTCCACCAACAAGTCGTTGAGCGATTCGGCCAGCAGGTAATCGTCCTCGACAACAAGAATGCGGCGGCCGATGAGTGCAGTGTCGTACATGACAGGCTCCAGAGCAGCGGCGTTTCAGACAGCGCGCGCAAGCATGGTGCTCGCAAGGCAGGTTAACGCGGCGCGTAAGCAGACGCTTCCAAGACCGGTCTCTGCAATGTGCGCACGTGAGGGGAGTGCGTGCCGCATGGCAGTCCGCCGTGCTTTACGCGATCATTGCCGATTGCGCTTGAACCCGGCGCTGCGACGATAGTGCCGCCATGACCGACGACGAAACCTCCACCAACGACATCGCCACGGATGCGAACACGCAGCCGCCCTTATTCGTGCTCGGCGTGGGCGCCGCCGGCATGGACGCCGATCGCCTGGCAGAATTGCTCGATGCGATTGCTGGCGCTTCGAATCTGGCCATCATGCTGCTGCTGCGCGACCGCCAGTTATTGGACCAGGCGCGTCTGCGCGAACTGCTTGGCAGGCAGGCCACCCTGCTGTCGGTGCCCGGTGATGGCGACCGGCTGCAACCGGGGCGCTTCTATCTGCCGCCGGCCGATACGGTCGTCACGCTGGAAGAAGGCCGCATCCGCCTGCGCGCCTTGCCGGGGGGCGAGAGCGACCACGGGCTGATCGACAGCTTCTTCGTCTCGATGGCGCACGATCAGGACGGCAATGTGATCGGCCTGATCATGGGGCGCTTCGATGGCGACGGCACGCTGGGGACCGCGGCGATCCGCGAGTGCGGCGGTCTGGCGCTGGCCGTGGACGATGCCGCACTGCATGGGCTGGACCTGCGCAGCGCCAGCAACCCGGCCGCCATCACCGACGACATCCTGCCGCTGCCACAAGTCGCTGCGCGTATCGCCGCGCACATGCAACGCCACCATGGCTTCGGTCACCCGGAGCCAAAGGGTGTGCGCAATGGCAACGAGAGCGACAAGCTCAGCCAGGTCGCCGCCATCCTGCGCAATACCACCGGCCACGATTTTCATGGCTACAAACGCGCCACCTTCCTGCGCCGCGTGCAACGACGCATGCAGGTCGCGCAGGTGGAAACGCTGGAGCAGTATCTGGAGGTGTTGCGCAATCGTTTCGACGAGCCGTTGCAGCTGTTCAACGACCTGCTGATCGGCGTGACCAAGTTCTTTCGCGACCGTCGCGAGTTCGAATTCCTCGAGCAACAGGTGATTCCGCGGCTATTTCAGGGCAAGCACACCGGGGACAGCCTGCGGGTGTGGGTGCTGGGCTGCTCGACGGGCGAAGAGGCCTATTCGCTGGCGATGCTGCTGCGCGAACACGCCGAAACCCTGGACACCGCGCCACGTATCCAGATCTTCGCCAGCGATATCGACGGGCGCGCACTGGCCACTGCGCGGGTGGGGCGCTATGCCTCCAGCATCGTCGGTGAAGTTGCGCCCGAACGGCTGCGGCGCTGGTTCGTCAAGGAAGGCGACACCTATGTGGTGAGCAAGGAGTTGCGCGAGCTGTGCGTGTTTTCCCAGCACAGCATCGTCAAGGATCCGCCATTTTCGCGGCTGGATATGGTGTCGTGCCGCAATCTGCTGATCTATCTGGATGCCGAATTGCAGAATCGGGTCATCCCGATCTTTCATTTCGCCATCCGTCCGGGCGGTTATCTGTTCCTGGGCAATGCCGAAAACGTCTCGCGGCACGCGCAATTGTTTACCCCGGTGGAGCGGAGCTTTCGGGTCTTCCAACGCATCGATGCCGACAGCAACGTGCACGCAACCTTTCCGACCATGCAAATTGCAGTTGCCGGCAGGGCGCCTGCCCCGCCGGTACAGCAGCGTAGCCCCAGCAACGCACTGGTACGCGCTGGGGAGCGCATCGCCGACCGTTACGCGCCAGCGTATGCGGTGCTGGACGAGCAATTCGAGGTGCTGCATTTCTCCTCGCAGGCCGGGCGCTTCATCCGCCCTGGCGGCGGCACGCCCAGTCTCAACCTGCTCAACCTGATCCATCGCGATTTGCGCCTGGACTTGCGCAGCGCGCTCAGCCGCGCCGAACGCGACCGCTCGCCGGTGCACGTCAAGGGCATCCAGGTGCACGAAGACGCGGCGACCTGGGCGGTGAACCTGTTCGTCGAACCGACCGCCGACTCGGAAGTGCCGCGCGGCTACGTGGTGCTGTTCCAGGAAGTGGAAGCGCGCGAACCGGTGGAGCTACCCGCACCAGACGACAGCGTGCACGACGATGGTCATGTGCAGGTGCTGGAGAACGAGCTGCGCATCACCCGCGAGCGCCTGCAATCGATGATCGAAGAGCTGGAGAGCACCAACGAAGAGCTCAAGTCTTCCAACGAGGAATACCAGTCGCTCAACGAAGAACTGCAGAGCGCCAACGAGGAGCTGGAAACCTCCAAGGAAGAGCTGCAATCGGTCAACGAGGAAGTGACCACCGTCAACGGCGAACTGGCCCATCGCGTGCAAGAGCTGGCGCATGCCAACAGCGATCTGAAAAACCTGCTGGAAAGTACCCAGATCGCCACCATCTTCCTCGACAACGAATTGCGCGTCACCAATTTCACCCCGGCCGTCACCGACATCCTGCCGCTGGTGGAAAGCGACATCCAGCGCCCGATCAGCCACATCAAGCTGCATGTGGATTACGACGAACTGCAGGATGATGCGCGGCGGGTGATCCGCACCCTGGCGGTGCTCGATCGCGAGGTCGAAAACCCCACCACGCGTGCGCGCTACATGGTGCGCGTGCTGCCGTATCGCACCGTGGACAATTTCATCGGTGGCGCGGTGCTGACCTTCATGGACGTCACCCCGCTCACGCGCGCCGAGCGTGCGCTACGCGGTAGCGAGCAACGCCTGCGCACCTTGATGGAAGGCATCCCGCAGCTGGTGTGGCGCTCGCTCGATGGCGGCCGCTGGACCTGGTCCAGCCCGCAATGGTCCAGCTACACCAGCCAGAGCGATGCCGAGAGCCTGGAGCTGGGCTGGTTGCAGGCGGTGCACCCGGACGATCGCGAGCTAACCATGAATGCCTGGCTGGGGAGTGCGTCCAGCGGCGGGCTGGATATCGAACACCGCCTGTTCAATGCGGCCGAACAAGGCTATCGCTGGTTTCATACCCGCAGCGCTCCGGTACGCGACGAACGCGGCCAGGTGCTGGAATGGCTGGGCACCTGCACCGAATCGGACAACCTGCGTCGCCTGCAGGAAGAACAGCGCGTCTTGGTGGCCGAATTGCAGCACCGCACGCGCAACCTGATCACGGTGGTGCAGTCGGTGGCCAGACAGACCGTGCAGACCACCCAGAGCATGCCCGAGTTCGCAGTCAAGTTCGACGACCGGCTCGCGGCGTTGTCGCGGGTGCAGGGGCTGCTGTCGCAATCGGACAATATGCCCACCACCATCGGCGCCTTGCTGCGTATGGAGCTGGATGCGTTGGGGGCAGAGCCGGATCAAAAACGCATCGTGGTGGAAGGCCCGAACGTGGCGCTGCGCAAATCCACCGTGCAGACGCTGGCATTGGCGCTGCACGAACTGGCGACCAACGCACTCAAGCACGGCGCCCTGGCGGTGGACACCGGCACCTTGTCGATCCGCTGGGAGGTCGTCTCCGGCAGCGATACGCCTGCGCGCCTCAAGCTGTTGTGGATCGAAGAAGGCGGCAGTAATCAGCTGCACAACGACCGTGATGACGTCAGCGGCTTCGGCCGCCGGCTGATCGAAAAGGCGTTGCCGTACAGCCATGGCGCGCAGACGCGCTACGAGCTCAGCGATACGCGCCTGGAATGCGAAATCCAGCTGCCGCTCAATCCGGAGAACGGGTGAGTTGGATCGCAAGGCGTTGGGGCTGCAGGGACATGGCCGTTGGAGCGCAGTGTGTGCACATGCACAGCCCGACACACGCTGCGATGCGCAGGTCTGAGTGCCGGGCATGCGGCCTGAGCGACGATGAAGACGTGCGCAACCATCCAGACCGCTAGTGAAAGAGCGCTGTACCGCATGCAAGACGCGTGTGCATTGCGTGCGGTTCTCTCACAGCAAACTCTGCTGCACGTACTTGTGCATCTGACAAACTCGCGTTGCGCTATACACGCACAGCCCACGGAAAATACTGCGCGATGGTGCAGATCCTGCGGCCTATTCGGCTTTCGCCGTGCGTGTTGCGCAACTGAAGCTGCGTGAAACTCTTGCAGCGCCGACCTTTGCCAAAGTCAAAAAGTTGGCGCGCATTGTGCGTAACCACTGAGGTCATCGAGATGCACACAGTGGAGTAGTCATGATTACGCGCATTCTTCAGTTGTCCGCCCGCGTGGCGAGCAATGCCTGGGTCGAGGTCGGCGTGGGCGCCGATGCCGACATCCTGGTCGCCGACCGTGGCGGCAAACGCGAGGAGCGCGCGACTTTCGGTCGCCGCGCACCGGGGCAGCAGCGCTCGATCCATTTGCAGGAGCCCGGGGGATTGGGTGGCGTGGATCTGGCCATCTGGGAAACCCAACGCTGCGCCATTCCGCTGTGCGGTTTCGTCTGCACTGCATCGGCAGACGGCACCACTGCCGCGACCTGGTTGAGCCAGGATGGCAGTGCGGTGCATGCCGCCGGATTGCGCAACGTGATGGACATCGGCGGACGCCTGCAGATGGGGTTCTCGTTGCTCGTTGCCTCATCGGCGGCTATGCCCACCTACCGGCCGCTGTGTCTCGACGCCGACCTGAGCAAGTGGCTGCACATGGGCGGCGCAGAAGCCATGCGCCATCTCATGCCCTGGCGGCTGGAACGCTGCGCCGCTGCAGCAGGCGTGCGGCCGGAGTGGGCGAGCGAAGCGGCCTCGGCGCGGATCGCACGGGTGTGAGCGCGCGCGTCACGCAGCCAAAAAGAAGGGGCCCAGCGGGCCCCTTCATCGTTTCGGTAGTGCTGATGGATCGGGATTGCCGCTTGGTGGCCAGCACGCCACGAACAGATCATAGACCGCCGGCAAGTACGCGATCGCTCAATTGTTCTGGGTGTCCTCAGCGCTGTCATCCAGCGCGCGTTGCTGCGCGTCGATGTGCTGCTGCTTGCCGTAAGTGCCGCTCTGGCCGAAGTTGGGTTGGGTGCTGCCATCGCGTTCCGGGTGACCGTCGGGTTCGCCTTCGCCCAAGCTGCCGCCGCGGCCATGACCGCGTTGATGCAACGCTTCCGGCGCGCCGTCACGCGGCGGCTGTGCGTCGTGGGTCTGGACCGCCGATGGATCGTTGCGGCCCCGGCCATCCACCGATGCGTCTGGACCGTTGCCGCGATAAGCGGATTGACGTTCATCGTGCGTGTCGAGTCTGGATTTTTCGTTCATGCCAACTCCTGTGCAGTGCAATGAAAAAGCCCGGAGCGTGATGGCCCCGGGCTGGTGACGGGTGCAACTGCACCCATCGGGTTTAACGCTGGATATCGCCGGTAGTGGAACCGGCACCCGGGCCTGCACCCAGATCCGCACCGGTGACGCGGTCCAGCTCGGGATTGGAGAGCAGGCGTTCGGACATGGCATCCAATGCCGCGGTCTGCGTAGCATCCAGCGCAACCGTGGCAGAGCCGTCGCCACCATCGACGGCGGCCTGCGCCTCGCGGTCTGCCACCACCTCCCACTGCTCGCCGGCATTCCAGGGGCCGATCGTGTCGCCCTCGCCCTGCGAGGTGTTGTAGTACTTGTCGGTGAAGCGCGGGTCGCCCGGCAACTTGCCCGGCGGGAAGTTCGGCCCGATCGAGTACAAGGCTTTTTCGAACGATTTCTGGTGCGCCACTTCGCGCGTCATCAAGAAACGCAGCGCATCCACGATGCCCGGATCGTCTGTGACGTTGATCAGGCGCTCATACACCAGCTTCGCACGCGCTTCGGCCGCGATGTTGGAGCGCATGTCGGCCGTCGGGCAGCCAATGCTGTCGACGTACGCCGCCGTCCACGGCACGCCGCTGGAATTGACCAATGCCGGGCCGCCGCCATACAGAATCTGCTGGGTATGGCTGGTGCTGTTCTGGGTCATGTTGCGCATCTCCATGGCTTCTTCCATGCCCTCGGAGAGCACCGCCTTGGGCCCCTTGTTGAGCATGGCGATGATCGAGCCGATGATTTCGAGATGGCTGATCTCTTCGGTGGCGATGTCGAACAGCAGATCCTTGCGGCCCGGATCGTCTTCGCCCAGTGCCTGAGTGAAATAGCGCATTGCAGCGGCGAGTTCGCCCTGCGGTCCGCCGAACTGTTCCAGCATCAACGTCGCCAGATCCGGATTGGGCTGGGCGACGCGAACGGTGTACATCAAACGCTTGTTGTGCATGAACATGGGTGGTGCTCCATGGCTGGTGCCCGGCAACTACGACCACTCAGGGAGCGGGCAGAAACGTGGGGCTTTGGCTTTCGGGGGGATGCCCGCAGGGATATGCAAGCGACGCAGGACAACGGTGCCGTCCTGCGCAGTGACTCAGGCGGCCTTGCTGGCCTTGGATGCCTTCTGGTTGCCGCCTTGCTCGGCGAGCAGGGTCAGCTTTTCGTCGGTGGCCTTTTCTTCTTCCAGCGTGGCAAGCAGCAGCGGCAATGCATCGGCATAACCGAGTTGCTTGGCGATGGCGGCAATGGTGCCGTACGAGGCGATTTCGTAATGCTCCACCTTCTGCGCGCCGCCGATCAGTGCCGCATCGCGCACCGGGCCGGCCTCGATTTCATCGATGACCTCGCGGCTTTCTTCCACCAGGCCTTCCATCGCAGCGCATTTGATGCGCTTGAGCTTGATGCCCAGAATCTCGACGACCTGGTCGATGCGTTCGATCTGGCCTTGGGTTTCTTCCAGGTGAGTTTCGAAGGCCTGCTTCAGTTTCGGCTCGGTGGCCGCACGCGCAAGACGCGGCAGCGACTTGGTCAGCTGCTTCTCGGCGCTGTAGATGTCCGACAGTTCGTGGATGAAAAGGTCTTCGACAGTCTTGATCGCCATGTGTGGCTCCTTTGGTTGGTCAGAGGGTGGGTCGCTGCGGTTCGCCGTGTCGGTGGAGATGCCTTGATGAGCTCGCGTTGCACGCCTGCGAACAAACGTGCCGATGCATCACGTACCACGACTTCGAAAACGCCAAGCTGCGGCTTGCTCTTCCGCGGAGCGGAATTGCGAGCACTTCACCTGACCTTTCAAAATGCGCCGTTTCCATCGCTTCGATCTCCAGGCGGTACCGCGTGGTCGCTACGCTAATCCCGCGAGTGTTAGCGGGATTGGTGGAAACGGTGATCCCGATGCGATGGCGACCTGTGCCGTGATGCAGGCCGCGCTCGCTGCGTGCGCGATGAAAGGCGATTCAATTGGCGCGCCTACTACAGCGATTGCATGTGCACGAATGTGGCGGCGCATCTGCATCGCTGCGCCTCCTGCACCGACTCACGTCGATGCGGTACAACGGTGATCGATTTTTTTTGCGAGGCCCGTGCGATGACGCCGCTGGACAAACCCTTACGTCGCCAACTGCAGATCGGCGAGCAGGCATATACCCTGATCATCGATCCGCAAGGTTTGAAGTTGGTCGAGAAAGGCAAGCGCAAGGGCGTGGCCTTGCGCTGGGAGGAGCTGGTCAGCGGCGACGCCGCGCTGGCCAGTGCATTGCAGGCTTCGCTTGAAGATCGTTAGGGTGGCGATGCCGAGCAGCGTCTGGAGCGGCGAATGCAACGAGTGCGTGCATCGCCTGGCGGGCGCGGCTGGTGCTCGGTGCGCTCGCGCATACGCTGCGGTCCGCTTGCGCCGTCCACGCCGACCTGAAGCGTGCTTGATAGGTTGTTGACGCTGCCTGGGCGCCGATCGATCTTCCCACGAGCAGAACACGTGCGATGGTTGGCCCGGTACGACCACCTGCAGTGCTGGCCTTCGGTAGCGGCCACTGCACACCACTGCCAGCACAGATGCCCTCTGCAATCGGCACGCAGGCCACTATCGCGCGCGCATCGCTCAGCGTGTGGCGAACAGCCGCGCCAGTTCGCGCACCGCCGCTTCCGATGCGGCGCGGTCGGGCGTGCCGTCGGCATTATTGAAGTCGTGTGCGCCCTGCGCCTGCACCAACAATCCGTCGCGTCGCGGCACGACGTTGAGATTGTGGCCGCGCCAGACCAGACCATAGGTGACTTCCGGTTGCGGGATCAGGCGCGCGGTCTGCCCGCGCACCGGAATCACGCTGTCGTCGCCCAGCAAGGCACGCGCACCGTAGCCAGTGGCGTTGATCAGGATCTTCTCGCGCAGATCGCCGAATTGGCGCGGATGCTCGAACTCGCGCGTGTAGAGCTCGCCACCTGCCTGCAGAAAGTCATCCATCAACAACCGCGCATAGGCGCTGAGGTTGAAGGTGAGCTGGCTGTAGCGGCGCACGAACGGCACCGGAAATGGATGACCACCGGGCGCCACCGGCTGCGAGCGCGGGCCCAGATCATCGAGCAGTTCGCGCTCCAGCGGCGGATAGTCCGGCTCATGCGCTTCGGCAGAGGCGATAGGTTGATCGAAGGGCACATCCGAGAGCACATAGCCATCGCGCCATTCAATCGGCTCGCCGGGCAGGCCCAGCAAGGTCTGATAGCGGCGAAACGACGTGCGCGCCATCGCTTCCCAGCGCGTCTTGAAGTCTGCGGTGGCGTACTCGCTGGTGCACACGCGCGAATCCGGCGACCACACGCCGGTGGCATAGAACGAGCGCACATCCGGCAGGCGCTCGCGCGCGTAGATGCGCACACGCAAGCCGGCGCGCTGCGCCACCAGGGCGGTGGTCAAGCCGATTGCGCCACAGCCGATCACCGCCAGCTCGCGCGCAGCCGGGTCGGCCGCACGCACCAACCGTAATGCCTGTTCGGCGGCACCCCACGAGAGCGACCACCCGCTGCCGCCATGCCCGTAGTTGTGCACCACCGTCTTGCGCCCGAGACGCTCGGCTTCGATCCGCGGCCCCTGCGCGCGGAACGGCCGCGTGCAGCCGTTGATGGCGATGATGCGATCGACCGAAGCGCGCATCGGTGCCAATGGCGGGGTCGCCGCGAACGGCGCAGGCAGACCGTCCGGTGGCGCCGCCGGCAGCGTCGTGGGCGGCATGGCGAGCGTCTTGTCGGTTGCTGCCCAGCTGGCGGTGGAGGCTGCCGCCAGCGCAACGCCTGCGCTGCGTAGAAAATGACGACGATGCATGCAACTCCCTTAGGTGGTGTGGTGGGTGATGTGGTCGCCATGATGCGGCTCGCCACCCCTGCGGATGCACGCTGCGGCCATCCACATGTGCTGTCTGCCCGGGCGGCAACCGAGCGCGGCCTGCGCAGGGCCGGCATGCGTCCAGCATAGCGCGCGCATCTGCCACGGCCGTGGCCCAGCACCATGGTTTCGCACCGCAATCCTGGCGCTTGATGCCGCGCTGACGGCCATTCGTCGCCCGGGGCTTTCGCAGTGGCGTGCGCCGGCTATGCTCGCTCCCGTCCCATCCCAACGAGCTGCCTGCCTGTGTCTGCCAGTGTTTTCCTGATCGTACGCATCGTGTTCGCCTGGGCCGCCGCGTTGGTGGTGGCAGGGATCATGTGGACGCAGTTGTTCGGGTCCATCGGCCCGATCTTCGCGTTGGCCTGTATGGTCTTGCTGACGCTGGCGTTGATGAGTTCGGTCACCCATGTGCGGCGTGTGCGCCTGATCGCCGATCGTCTGGACCACACCACCTTGTCCACCCGCCAGCGCCGCCAGATCGAAGTGCCGCTGGATGTACAGGCCAGCTTCGCGGTGATGGAAGAGGCGGTGCGTGCGCTACCGCGTGTGCAGGACATCGAATGCGCGCCGGGCAGCCTGCTGATTCGTGCCAAGGTGCGCCGCATCGACCCGTACGCAGGTCGCCAGCCGTCGCGCTGGAACCTGTTCGCGCGCTTTGCCATCACCCACAACCAGATCCTGGCGACGATCGCGCCGGGGCAGGGCACCAGCAGCGTCACCGTGTTGTGCGAGCCCGACGCTGGCGCCTGGGTGGATCTGTTCGCGGTGGACGAAGGCAGCAATTACGAAAACGCCGAAGCGATCAATCGCGCGGTGGTGCGCCGGGTCGGCGAGCAGCGTCGCGACGAACAGGCCGCCGCCGAGCAATCGGTCATGGAAAAGGAACTGGCCGTGGCGCGCCTGAATCTGCTGCATGCGCAGGTCGAGCCGCACTTTCTCTACAACACCCTGGCCAGCGCACAGGTGCTGGCGCGCACCGACCCGCCGCGCGCCGAGATCATGATCGGCCATCTGATCCAGTACCTGCGCAGCTCGCTGCCCAGCGCCGACGGCGCCATCGCCACCCTGGGCGAAGAACTCGAACGCACCCAGGCCTACCTGGAGATCCTGCGCATCCGCATGGGCACGCGGCTGGCCTTGCAGGTGGAAGTTCCCTACGAACTACGGGCGCTACCGCTGCCGTCGATGATGTTGCAGACGTTGGTGGAAAATGCGATCAAGCACGGGCTGGAAGCCAAGCCCGGTGGCGGCACCGTATGGATCCTGGCGCGTCGCCACGATGACCATGTCACGCTCACCGTGGCCGACGACGGCCAGGGCTTCAACACGCACAGCCACGGCACCGGCATCGGCTTGAAGAACCTGCGCGAGCGCTTGCAGCTGATCTATGCCGGCAAGGCGAGCTTTGCCATCGTGTCCAACTTCCCCAGCGGTGTGGCGGCCACCTTGAGCCTGCCGCTGCCGACGCAGTTTGGTGCCGCGCCATCCCCACCACCGTTGCCCACTGCGGCCGCAAACGCCGCAAACGCCTCACGGGTGCGGGCATGAGCGCGCTGCGCGCCGTGGTTGCCGAAGACGAGGCCTTGCTGCGGCAGTCGTTGCTGACGCTGCTGGCCGAGGTGTGTCCGCAGCTGCAGATCGTGGGCGATTGCGAGGACGGCGCCAGCGCGCTGGAGACCATCGCCGCGCAGCAGCCGGACGTGGTGTTCCTGGATATCCGCATGCCCGGCCTCACCGGCATCGAGGTGGCGCGTGCGATGCGCGAGGTCAGCCCGCGCAGCCAGGTGGTGTTCGTCACCGCCTACGACCAGTACGCCATCGATGCGTTCGAACACGGCGCGGTGGACTATCTGCTCAAGCCCATCGGCCGCGAGCGCCTCCAGGCCGCCTGGCAGCGGGTGCAACAGCGCGCCGCCGCCGGCCAGCCGGACGGCGCGCTGGTGGAGGCCTTGCTGCAGCGGTTGTCGGCACGCCCGGCTGCTGCCCGTCACACGCCGCCGCTCGCCTGGCTGACCGCCAGCAGCGGACGCGAGACGCGCCTGATCGCGCTGGACGAGGTGGCGTATTTCCAGGCCGATCAGAAGTACACCACGGTGATGACTGCCGCCGGCGAAGCGGTGTTGCGCACGCCATTGCGCGAACTGCTGGATGTGCTGGATCCGCAGGTGTTCAAGCAGATCCACCGCTCCACCATCGTCAACATGAAAGCGGTTGCCTCGGTGGTGCGCGAGGACACCGGCAAGGGCCGGCTGGCGCTACGCGGCCGCAGCGAAACGCTCACCGTCAGCCAGCCGTTCATGAGCCTGTTCCGCGGCATGTAAGTGCGGCGAGCAACACGTTGCGTGCAGCCGTCATGCCGATCAGAGCGGCGCGCGCTGAACTGGCGCGCGCGCGCGAGTGCGACACCCGATTTCGAACACCGTCCGTACCGCCCGAACCTGCACGGTTTGCTGGACGCGCTGACTCCCCCGATTGCATCGACTGAAAGGACTTCCTCCATGCGCCTGATCGCCTCCCTGGTGTACTGCCTGCTCGCCCTGGCCGGCTGCCACGAACGCAATGGCACCACCTCGATCACCCGCGCCACCGACGATGGCCGCGATGTGATCTTCAGCAAGACGCTGACCACCGCGACCGCCACCAACGTGCAGTGCCTGGCCAGCAACTCCGGCCACTGCTACTACCTGATCTACGAAGAACAGTGCGCGACCGGCGGCGCCGACGACACCGCCAGCGCACCGACCTGCACCCGCAAGACCCTGGATAGGTTTGCGCTGACGCCGGGGCAGGTGCGCGAACTCCATGGCGTCTCGGGGCAGACGCATACCTGCGTGGATACCGCCGCACCACGTGCCGATTGCCACGGTTGAGGCCAGCCGACAAACCGTGGCGGGCAGGCGTCGGGTGAGCGCAGGCGGCACAAGGGGCCGGAGTGCATGAGCGGTAGGTGCCAATGCCAAGCACCGGCCGTGCCCGCGTGGCGGTGAGTGCAGCCTTTTGTCCGTTTCCTCGGGCGGCGCGGCTAGGATGCGCGCACCTGCCCTGCGCCATCGCGCCGGCGAGTGACGCCTGACCAAAAACTCCGGCAATCCTGAATACGCACTGACGGCAAGCGGTCGCTTCTGCGATCATTGCCGGCTTGTTGCCGGTTCACGGCGTCCTCACTGCCAGGCTTCTCATGTCCGAACACTCGCTACGCCGCGACGTTGGCCCCTTCGCCCTCATGCTTACCGGCCTGGGCTCGATCATTGGCTCTGGTTGGTTGTTCGGCGCCTGGCGCGCGGCCGGCCTGGCCGGCCCTGGTGCGATCTGGGCCTGGGTGCTGGGCGCAGCGATCATCACCACCATCGCGCTGTCGTATGCCGAGCTGGGCGCCATGTTCCCCGAATCCGGCGGCATGGTGCGCTACAGCCACTATTCGCACGGATCGCTGGTGGGCTTTATTGCCGGCTGGGCCAACTGGATCGCCATCGTCTCGGTGATCCCGGTCGAGGCCGAGGCCTCGGTGCAGTACATGGCGTCCTGGCCATGGGCCTGGGCGCAGGGCTTGTATGTGCAGGCGCCCGGAGGGGCAGGTGAGCTCTCGGTGCCCGGCCTGCTGATTTCGGCGGTGCTGGTGCTGGTGTATTTCTTCCTGAATTTCTGGAGCGTCAAGCTGTTCGCGCGCTCCAATACGCTGATCACGGTGTTCAAGCTCGTGGTGCCCGCGGCGACCGGCGTGGCGCTGATCGCCAGCGGCTTCCACAGCGAGAACTTCGGCGTCGGCATCCACGGCGATGCGCACGTGCTCGACCTGGCCGCGGTGCTCACCGCAGTGGCCACCGCCGGCATCGTCTTCAGCTTCAACGGCTTCCAGAGCCCGGTGAATCTGGCTGGCGAAGCGCGTAACCCCGGGCGCAGCATTCCGTTCGCCGTCTTGGGTTCGATCGCGCTGGCCACGGTGGTGTACGTGATCCTGCAGGTGGCCTACATCGGCGCCGTGCCGCCGGATCTGCTGGCCAAGGCCGGCTGGCACGGCATCGATTTCCGCTCGCCGTTCGCCGAACTGGCCATCATCGTCAACCTGCATTGGTTGGCGATGCTGCTGTACATCGATGCATTCGTCAGCCCCAGCGGCACCGGTATCACCTATACCGCGACCACTGCACGCATGGTCTACGGCATGGAAAAGAACGGAACCATGCCGGCCGTGCTGGGCAAGCTGCACCCGGTCTGGGGCGTGCCGCGCATGGCGATGTTCTTCAACCTGGCCGTGTCGTTCGTGTTCCTGTTCTTCTTCCGCGGCTGGGGCACGCTGGCGGCGGTGATCTCGGTGGCCACCATCATTTCCTACCTCACCGGTCCGATCAGCGCGATGGCGCTGCGTCGCCATGCACCGGAGCTGCATCGCCCGCTGCGCATCGCTGCGCTGCCAGTACTGGCTGGCGTGGCCTTCGTGATGGCCACCGAACTGCTGTACTGGGCGCGCTGGCCGCTGACCGGCGAGATCATCCTGCTGATGGTCGTGGCGCTGCCGGTGTACTGCTATTACCAGGCCAAGCAGGGCTGGCCGGACCTGCGCCGCAACCTCAAGGGCGCGGCCTGGATGATCTGCTACCTGCCCACCATCGCCCTTGTCTCGTGGGCCGGCAGCACCGATTTCGGTGGCCACGGCTACCTCAGCTACGGCACCGATCTGGTCGTGGTCGCCGTAGTGGGCGCGGTGTTCTACGTCTGGGGCGTGCGCAGCGGCTGGCGGACTCCCTCGGTGGAGAAGGCGGTTGCGCAGGCGTGAATGGTCACCGTGTCGGGCGCGCTGCCAGGCGCCGGCGCCCGTCAACCGGCTGGCAGTGCTCGCTGGGAATCAACAACAACGGCCGGTGCAGTGCGCACCGGCCGTTGTTGTTTGCAGCGGAATCAGTGCTGCAGGCAACGCGTTTCCGTCAACGGCGTCGCTGCATCGCCACGGCGGCCCTGGTCAGGAATTGACCACCAGCCGTGGCGCGCCATCGAAGCGGTCGAGGTCGCGCAGCAGTTCGGTATAGCGGCGCAGGCGGCCCATTTCGCGCATGTTGACGATGTCCTCGTGGCGCAACTCGCGCTTGGAGGTGACCTCCTGCTTGTAGCGCAGCACCTCCGGATAGCGGCGCGTCATGTCCAGCGCGTCGGCAACGCACTCGACCGAGTCTGCATCCGGCGTCACCCGTGCGCGGCTGTTGAAGGCGCGTAGCCAGCGCTCGAAACCGGCGCTGTGGTCGAACAGATCGGCGATGTACCACATCACGAACAGGATCGACGCCCAGGAGGTGAAGATGATCACCACCCGGCTGAAGGTCAGGTGGTAGTCGTTCTGCCACAGCTGGTGCGTGATCACGCCCAGCAATATCAGCGAAATCGCCTGCCAGCCGATGATCGAGGCGATCACCCACTGCTTTTTGGCCACCTTGAGCAACGAAAG
Source organism: Xanthomonas sp. D-36-1 (assembly GCF_017746155.1). Classification (NCBI taxonomy): domain Bacteria; kingdom Pseudomonadati; phylum Pseudomonadota; class Gammaproteobacteria; order Lysobacterales; family Lysobacteraceae; genus Xanthomonas; species Xanthomonas sp. D-36-1. The sequence continues at coordinate 34,915 of NZ_JAGHWR010000042.1, read as the reverse complement.
CTCTTCGTCGAGCTGCGCGTCGGTCTTGTCGCGCCAGTGAGCCACCTGCTCGTCGAAGGGGAGCCGATGGAGTGCGTTGTCCTGCAATAGCAGGCCTAAACCCTGGAACAAAGCGATCATGACAAGCTCCTGACGGATGGCTGGTACGAACGACTTGCTGCACTGGCCGTGGCCGGTGCCCTGGAGCGTCCGCAACGTGCTGGCCAAGCAGTGCGTCGACGGACGGTCTTAGTTCTAGCACTTTCGCTGTGCATGGCAATGCCCCAAGCCAAGCGCCGGCCGCGCAATTCTGCGCAGACGCGCACAAATTGCTGAATTCAGGCGGATTTGCTGCAATGCCGCCACCGCGTGCCTGCGCTGGGCCTTCGATCTTGCTGCACTGCACACTCGGCGCTGCGGTAATTGCCGGGTTCACGGGGGATGGCAGGCTGGCTTGCCGGACACGTTCGGAAGGTAGGCGTTGGGGCGACGCCGGGCCCGCTTGTAGAAAGATCAGGGGGGACTGCCCGAGTGGTCAGTACCCACCCAGATGCCAGGTCGCCCTCTTCCGGCGCCGCGGTCACGATGCCCGTCCGCATCTGGTCGCCGTCGCGACTCATGAGTGGATGCTGGTTTGCGCGACGCTGATCTGGCGTTGCAGATGCGCTGCGTATCATGGCCGCATGTCAGCCGTCCTGCGCACTCTCACCGCCCCCGCCGCCAAACAGATCCATCGCTGGGTGCTCGATGCGTTTCCGCGTGGCCAGAGCACCATCGAATACGACCAGCCGCTGGGCGACCCGGGCATCTTCGGGCCCGACAGCATCACCTGGCGCATCCATTCCGAATTTCCGGGCATGTTGTCCGGCGGCCTGTGCGCATTGATGTTGCAGTTGTTGCATCCGCGCGCGCTGGCCGGGGTCTACGACCATTCCAACTTCCGCACCGATTTGATCGGGCGGCTGCGGCGCACCACCAACTTCGTCGCCGGCACCACCTACGCACCACGTGCGGAAGCCGAACAACTGATTGCGCGCGTGCGCAAGATCCACTCGCATATCCGCGGCCACACCGCCGACGGCGTGCCTTATGAGGCCAACGACCCGCAGTTGCTCACCTGGGTGCATGTCACCGAGGCCTACGGGTTTTTGCAGGGATGCCGGCGTTATTGCCGCCAGGTACCTGCTGCCATCGCCGATCGCTATTACGACGAAGCGCGACGCGTGGCTGAAGCGCTGGGCGCTGCCGATGTGCCGGCCAGCGAGGCGCAGGTGGATGCATATTTCGCATCGGTCCTGGGAGAGTTACGCATGGACGCGCGCTCGCGCGAGGTGCTCGACATCCTCACCAGCATCCAGCTGCCAGTGCCCGCCGCGGGCCTGTCGCGCGGGGTATTTCTCGGCGCTGGCACGGCCTTGTTGCCCGGCTGGGCCAGCGACATGCTCGGCCGCACCGCCGCCCAACGCGCGCAGGCGCGCGCATCGGCACGGTTGCTGCGCAGCCTGTCGCCGCTGTTCCGCACCGCCTTGCGCGACGGACTGTCTGCGCGGGCATGCAGGCGCATGCAATTACCGCCGGCAATGCTGCTGGAGTGGCCTGACAGCGTGTAATGGTGGTGGGCCGGGTTGAGCGGGTGTTCTGACGTGCGCGCTGGTAGCGCGCGATAGGCAATCGCTCATCGCGCCGTTTCTTCAACGTCGCCCACGAGATGGGTGCACTTCGCCACAACCCGGCATGCACTACCGCGTGCCGCGACAAACAGCGCCGCAGACACCAGCTCCACTGGCGCTGCATCGACCACGACCCGCACCTACCAGATCTTGACCCGCTGCTCCGGCGCCAGATACAGCTGCTGATCCTGTGTCACATCGAAGGCCGGGTACCACGCATCCAGGTTACGCACGGTTTGCGCGCGGAAGCGGCCAGGCGCATGCACGTCGGTGAGCAGAGCATTGCGCAGTGCCGCGTCGCGGTACTTGCCGCGCCAGGCCTGCGCAAAGCCCAGGAAAAAGCGCTGATCCGGGCTAAAACCATCCAGGGTCTGGGGCTGCTTGCCCTGCAGCGACAACTGGTAGGCATCGTAGGCAGTGGCCAGGCCGGCAACGTCGGCGATGTTTTCGCCCAGCGTCAGCTTGCCGTTGACCGACAAATCGTCGAACGGTTGGTAGGCGCTGAACTGCGCAGCCAAGGCATTGCCGGCGTTCTCGAATTTTTTCAGGTCTTGCGGCGTCCACCAGTTATGCAGCTCGCCGTGTTCGTCGAACAGCGCGCCCATGTTGTCGAAGCTGTGGCTGATCTCGTGCCCGATCACCGCGCCGATCGCGCCATAGTTCACCGCATCGTCGGCGGCGGGGTCGAAGAAGGGCGGTTGCAGGATCGCCGCCGGGAAGATCAGGCGGTTTTCCAGTGGCACGTTCAGTGCGTTGACCTCCTGCGGCAGCATGTACCACTCGCGATGATCGACCGCCTTGCCCAGCTTGGCCAGGTTGCGGCGGTATTCGAATACCTCGGCGCGCTGCACATTGCCAAGCGCATCATCGCGGCGCACGTCCAGCCCGCTGTAGTCGCGCCAGGTGTCCGGGTAGCCGACCGCCACCGTCAAGCCGGCGATTTTCGCCTTGGCATGCTGCTTGGTTTGGGCACTCATCCACTCCAGTGCGTCGATGCGTTTGCCGAACGCGGTGAGGATGTTCTTGACCATCTCTTCGGCACGCGTCCTGGTCTGCGCGCTGACGTACTTCTGCACGTAGCGCTTGCCGACCGCCTCGCCCAATGCGGCGTTGGTCGCGTCGATGCCGCGTTTCCAGCGCTGGCGCTGCTGCGGGGTGCCTTCCAGCGTGGTGCCGTAAAACGCGAAGCGCTCGTCGGCGAAGGCTTTGGACAGATACGGCGAGGCGCGGTCCAGCGCGCGGAAGCTCAGATAATCCTTCCAGGTCTGCAGTGGCTCGGACTGCACCAACGCCGACAACCCGCTCACCGCGCGCGGCTGCCATACGATGAAATCCTGCTGTGCGTTGAGCCCGGCTGCCTCGAAGAACACCGCCCAGTCCAGGCCTGGCGCGTTGCGCGCAAAATCGGACTGCTTCCAGGCATTGGCGCCAGCCTGCACATTGTTGGTTTGCTCAGGGGTCGCGTGCACGCGCGCCATGGCGACCTCCAGTGCCAAGATGCGCTCGGCCCTGGCGGGCGCATCATCGATGCCGGCCAGCTCCAGCAACGCGACGATGTGCGCGCGGTAGGCCCCGCGCAGCTGCGCCATGCGCCCGCCGTCCAGGTAGAAACTGCGCTCGGGCATGCCCAGACCGCCTTGCACCAGATAGGGCACGTAGCGGCCTGGATGATGCAGGTCCTGCGATACCCACAGGCCGAACAGCCGGTCGGTATGGAAATTGGTGGCGTTGAGCAGATCGACATCGGCACGCAACTGGCCGCCCAAGGTGCGCGCCAGGGCCTGCTTGTCGTCGAGCTGGGCGATCGCCTCCAGTTCCGGTTGCACCGGGCGCACGCCCTTGGCCTCGATGCTGGCTTCGTCCATGTAGGCGGCGTAGTAGTCGCCGATCTGCTTGTCTTCGCCGGTGACGCGGTCGTTGGCGGCAGCGCCTTCGATGATGTCGCGGCTATGCCGCTCGGTCTCGATGGCGATGGAAACGAAACTGTTGAAGCTGGAGCGATCTTCCGGAATCTGCGTGCGCTTGACCCAGTTGCCGCTGGCGTAATCGAAGAAGTCGTCGCCCGGCGCCACGCTGCGATCCATACCGGTCACATCGAAGCCGAAATCGCCGAGCTTGGGCTTGCTGGGGGGCAGCGCTGGGTGCCTGCTCTCGGCCGGTGTCGCGCCATCGCGGTGGCATGCGGCGGCGGTCAGCAGCGCGGCAGACATGGCGGCGATCAGGACGGGGCGATGCAAAGAAGCCATGCGGCGCAACTCGTATACCTAAACAGACAGCACAGTGTAGTGGCCTGCGGTGTCAGGTGCCGCTTCGAGGACGGGTTCCACCACCGATCGCGGCGGTGCGGACACGCTCGGTTCAGCGCCGGCGCTGATACCAGAAGCCGAGCGCGTCGCGGGTCTGCAGCATGCGCCGCCCGCGCCACAGAAACCGCAACAGCAGGCCGAGGTGCTCGCGCTTGGAAAAGCTGCGCAGCTTGCGGTCGGAGGTGTGCACGGTCTGGCGCAGGATCACAAAGCGTCCGCAGCGCGCCAGTGCGCGACTCAGTGCCACATCTTCGCCAGCGTAGTAACGCGTGTCGAAGCCCCCTGCACTGACGAAGGCCGCCCGCGTGCAGAACAGGAAACACCCGGGCGCAATGCCGGAAACGCGGAAAAACCAGCCAAAAAACGCCTGCGCCACGCGCTCGGACCACACCCGCTTGCCTTGCAGATGCACCCGCGCACCGCCGCCTACCGCACCGGCATCGAGCGCAGCCAATGCTGCGCCAACGACGTGCGGGTTGATCGAGGTATCGGCATCCAGAAACAGCAGGCGCTCGCCTTGCGCGGCCTGTGCGCCGGCATTACGCGTTGCGGCGATGTGGCGCAACTGCACCTCCAGCACCTGCGCGCCATGGCCGCGTGCGATGGCCGCCGTGGCGTCTTCGCAGGCATCGGCCACCACGATCACTTCATAGTCCAGCTGCATGGCCTGCGCGCAGGCATGCAGGCACTGCAGCGTGTCGCCGATCACGGCAGCCTCGTCATGGGCGGGAATTACGAAGGACAGCATGGGGCACGATGCGTGTGAGCTGCAGCCAGTGTGCAAGGGGCAGCGAAGCGGGAGTGTGAGCAGGGGCGCTCGGCATCCAGTCTGCGCGATCGAACGAGCACTGCGGGACAGACACGCAGTGATCCACCGCAGGTATGACACCTGGATGGCCGCAGTGGCGCGTAGCAAGCTCCACGGGTGGCGACGCATTGCCGCAACGCTGGCTGCGGCACTGGGAAGGCCAACGGCAGACCGCAAGGCGATTGCGCTCACCGCCATGCGGACGAGGCCGTGCCCGGAATCGGCATGTGCCACGTGCGTACACTCCGGTTCCGAGCGCGCCGTCCGCGCTCACCTGGCAGCGCCCGCTGCCGAAGGCCGGGCAGCACGGCTCAGCGGTTGACCGCGCCCATCATCGCTTCCGGGTAGCGCGTGCCAGCCGCAGCCTGCGGCGGGAAGATGGCATCGATGCGGGCCAGCTCGTCGGGCATCAGGGCCACATCCAGCGCAGCGATGTTTTCTTCCAGATAGGCCAACCGCTTGGTGCCGGGGATCGGAACCAGGTCCTGGCCCTGCGCCAGCACCCAGGCCAGCGCCAGTTGCCCGGGCGTGATGCCCTTGTCGGCAGCAATGGCCTTGACCTGTTCCACCAGCTGCAGGTTGCGGGTGAAGTTATCGCCCTGAAAACGCGGCGAATGGCGGCGGTAATCGTCGGCGTCGAAATCGTCCGGCGACGAAAACGCGCCGGTCAGAAAACCGCGCCCCAGCGGCGAGTACGGCACGAACCCGATGCCGAGTTCGCGCACCGCGGCGAACACGCCGTTGTCTTCCGGCTCGCGCGACCACAGCGAATATTCGGTCTGCACCGCGGTGATGGGATGCACGGCATGCGCGCGGCGAATGGTGGCTGCGGCCGCTTCCGACAAACCGAGGAAGCGCACCTTGCCTTGTTCGACCAGGCGCGCCATCGCCCCCACGGTGTCTTCGATGGGCACATTGGGGTCGACGCGGTGTTGGTAATACAGGTCGATATGCTCCACGCCCAGCCGGCGCAGGCTGGCTTCGCATGCGGACTGCACATACGCCGGACTGCCGTCGATGCCGCGCACCGACGGGTCGTTGGGGTCGAGCTTGATGCCGAATTTGGTGGCCAGAAACACTTCATGCCGGCGCGAGGCAATCGCCTTGCCGACCAGCACTTCATTGGTGTGCGGGCCGTACATGTCGGCGGTGTCGAGCAAGCTGATGCCACGATCGAGCGCGCGGTGGATCACCGCGATCGAGGCGGCCTCGTCGCTGCGGTCGCCATAGAACGCGCTCATTCCCATGCAGCCAAGGCCCAGGGCCGAAACGGTGGGGCCGGAACGGCCAAGCGTGCGGGTTTGCATGGTGGGGGACTCCGTGCAGCAAAAGGTCGGGGAACAATGGCGTGAAAGGCGTTAGCGCGATGTGGCCCACGCGCTAACGCACAGCCCGCGCAGATCGGCAGGCCATGCTGCGATCTGCTCGGGCTGGTGTGCGGTGCAATCAGCCCTTGAGCTTGGCGGCCACTTCGGCCACGCGCTTGCCGAACAGCTTGGCCGTTTCCAGGTCGCCGCTACGCGGCGCTTCGTCCGGCGAGGCATCCGATGGCGAGATGGCCAGCGCACCACCCCAACCGCCAGTCCAGTTCACGTCCTGCGGACCATGCGCCTTGGTGTTGGCTGGCGGCAGCCCGGTGCCCACCCAGATCTGGCCATGCTGTTGCGACAGGGTCCACAGATACTGGATGGTGGCGGCCTTGTCGCCGTTTGCCGATGCCGAATTGGTGAAACCGGCGGCGACCTTGTCCTTCCAGGCCTGCGCAAACCACGGCTTTGAGCTGGCATCGGCAAATTTCTTGAACTGCCACGCCGGGCCGCCCATGTAGGTGGGGCTGCCATAGATAATGGCGTCGGCGGCACCGATGGCGTCCCAGGCATCGTCGGGCAGGTTGCCGTCCTGGTCGATGCGGTACAGCGTGGCTTGGCCAACGCTGGCTGCGCCTGCATGCACGGCTTCGGCCTGCTTGACGGTGTGGCCGTAGCCGCTGAAATACACAATGGCGATCTTGCTCATGGGCACTCCTGTTGAACGGGGAGCCGGATTGTGCGCACACCGGTCGCGACAGCAGAATGACCACGCACGGGACGAACTGTTGCCGCGGTCGTTGCTGAGGCCTGCTGGAGCTTATGCCCCTGTCGACGTGTTGAGTGGGGGTCAGCGCGCGTGGCTGCCTCATGTAGCCCAGATCCAGTTGTGATGTCGGTGTCTGGAGACAGGTGTCGGCCTGCGCAGACTGAACCCGAATCCCGAATCCCGAATGTGTGCACGCGCAGCTGGAGCGAGGTATTTCCTCGCCTCGCCCTCAACCTTCAACCAGCCCCCGGCGCGGGCATGTTTTCGACCAGGTAATCGATAAAGCTGCGCACCTTCGGCGCCAGATGGCTGCGGCTGGTATAGACCGCAAAGATGCCGATCTCGCCGAGTGCGTATTCGGGAAGAATGCGTACCAGACGCCCTGCGGCGATGTGCGGTTCGGCCAGAAAATCCGGCTGCATCACGATGCCTTGCCCGGCCAGCGCGGCAGCGTTCAACACATGCCCGTTGTTGGCGCGCAGGCCGCCGTGCAGGCGCACGTCGATATCGCCGTCCGGCCCCTGGAAACGCGCGTCATCGCCGTTGGGCGAGTAGTGATAGAGCAGGCATTCGTGGCCAGCCAGATCGGATGGGTGCTGGGGTGTCCCGGCACGCGCCAGATAGGCCGGCGATGCACATGCCAGGATGCGGACCTTGCCCAGCTGCCGGGCGATCAACATCGGCGCCGGCTGGCGGGTGATGCGGATGGCGACGTCGAAGCCTTCTTCGACCATGTCGACCAGACGGTCGGACAGCGACAGGTCCAGTTCCACCTGCGGGTAGCGTGCGCGAAAGCCCGGCAGCAATGCGCCCAGACGCTCGATGCCGTAGCTCACCGGGGCGTTCACCCGCAGCATGCCGGCCGGCTCCAGCGCTTGCGCGCCAATGGTGGCTTCCAGGTCGTCCAGATCGGCCAGCAGCTGCAGGCAGCGCTGGTAGTAGGCGCTACCGGCACTGGTCAGGCTGACCCGGCGGGTGGTGCGGTTGAGCAGGCGGGTGCCGAGCCGCTGTTCAAGCGCGGCAACCTGGCGGGTAACGCTGGCAGTGGAGCGGTCCAATGCATCGGCGGCGGCGCTGAAGCCGCTGCGCTCGGCCACGGCAGTGAACACGCGCATCGCATCGAGGGTATCCATGGCGGCTCCGATTGTTTCTTTTGCCGAAATAAATTATCTGAAGCACGCGTATTTATCAGATTTGTGTAAGGAATAGGCTGTAGCGGTCCTCAACGGAGCCCGTCGCATGGCAACTGCCCCCGCATCTCCACGCACCGCCGCCTATGGCACCGCCTTGCTGCGCATCAGCCTGGGCGTGCTGTTCCTGGTGCATGGCCTGACCAAACTGCTGGTGTTCACTCCAGCCGGCACCGTGGCGTACTTCCAGTCGCTCGGCCTGCCCGGCGCATTGGCCTACGTCAGCATGGCGCTGGAGCTCGGCCTTGGCGTTTCGCTGCTGTTGGGCCTCTATGCGCGCTGGGTAGCCCTGCTGGGCGTGCCGCTGTTGCTGGGCACGATTGTCAGCGTGCATGGTGCCAACGGGTTCGGTTTTTCCAATCCGGGCGGCGGCTGGGAATACCCGGCGTTATGGGCGGTGCTGCTGATCGTGCAGGCGCTGCTCGGCGACGGCGCGTTCGCGTTGAAGCCATCGCGCTGAGCCTGTCTTCATCCATCAAGGAGCGTCGATGACCCGCTTGCCCTCCCTGTATATCTCGCACGGTTCGCCGATGACTGCGCTGCAGCCGGGGCAGGTCGGCGAGCGCCTGGCCGACCTGCGGCACGCGTTGCCGCGGCCGCGCGCCATTGTGGTGGCGAGCGCGCACTGGCTGGGCCGTCGCCCGCTGGTCAGCGGTGCGCTACGGCCGCCCACCATTCACGACTTCGGCGGCTTCCCGGCGCCGTTGTATGCGCTGGAGTATCCGGCGCCCGGCGCGCCGGCATTGGCGCAGCAGATCGTGCGCCGGCTGGAGCAGGCCGGCCTGCATCCGCAGCTGGACCCGCAGCGCGGCTTCGATCACGGTGTCTGGGTGCCGCTGCGCCTGCTGTATCCGGATGCCGACATCCCGGTGGTGTCGCTGTCGATCCAGCCCGAGCTGGGACCGGCGCACCAGTTCGCGGTGGGCCGTGCGCTGGCGCCGTTGCGCGATGACGGCGTGCTGGTGATCGGCTCGGGCAGCATCACCCACAACCTCCACGACTTCCGCCACGGCTACAGCAGCGAGCGCGAAGCGCCATACGTGCGGCCCTTCATCGAGTGGACCGAACGCAAGCTGCTGCACGACGACATCCCCGCGCTGCTGGACTACCGCCGCCAGGCGCCGCATGCCGCACGCGCGCATCCCAGCGACGAGCACTGGCTGCCGCTGTACGTGGCGATGGGCGCGGCCGGCGACGACCGGCTCGGTGCGCAGCGCATCGACGCCGGTATCGATGCCGGCTTTCTGGCCATGGATCTGTATCGCTTCGACGGCCCTGCAGCGGCGGCGGACCCGGTCGCGGCATAGCGCCGGGTGCGGACGTGGGCGCATCGGCATGTTTCAGCCAAGAGCTGCAGTGCCGATTGGGAAGGTTGTAGGCGCAGGTTCGGTAGCAGCGGGTTCGCATGCAGTCGCGCGCTGCCGGATCGTGCCAACCCGCAGCGCTCTGAAGCATTCACGATCAGGTGCAGGCGAGTCTCATAGGCTGAGACGCCCCCGCTGCATGCTGCCCGCGTGAAAATCCTCGACAAGCTTGCCGTCCTCGCCGACGCCGCCAAATACGATGCCTCCTGTGCTTCCAGTGGCGCCAACAAGCGCAACTCGCTGGGCACCGGCGGCATCGGCAGCACCGAGGGCATGGGCATCTGCCACTCGTACACGCCCGACGGCAGATGCGTGTCGCTGTTGAAGATCCTGCTGACCAATTTTTGCATCTTCGACTGCGCGTACTGCGTCAATCGCGTGTCCAGCAATGTACGCCGTGCGCGCTTCACGCCGGAAGAAGTGGTCACGCTCACGCTGGACTTCTACAAGCGCAACTACATCGAAGGCCTGTTCCTGTCCAGCGGCATCATCCGCAACTCCGACTACACCATGGAGCAACTGGTGGAAGTGGCGCGGCAGTTGCGCGAGGTGCACCATTTCGCCGGCTACATCCATCTCAAGACCATCCCGGATGCGGCCCCGGAGTTGCTGGCGGCGGCCGGACGCTATGCCGATCGCTTGAGCATCAATGTGGAGTTGCCCACCGAACAGGGCCTGACGTTGCTGGCGCCGGAAAAAAGCGTGGGCGGCATTCGCTCGGCGATGGGCGAGCTGCGCTGGCGCATCGAAGAAAACCAGCTCGAACGCAAGGCTGAAACGGTGCGCCGTGCCAAGCCGCCACGCTTCGCGCCGGCCGGGCAGAGCACGCAGATGATTGTCGGCGCCGACAATGCCAACGACCGCAGCATCCTGGACACCAGCCACAACCTCTACGGCAATTACCGCATGCGTCGGGTGTACTACTCGGCCTTCAGCCCCATCCCGGATGCCTCGTCCAAGCTGCCGCTGCAGGCACCGCCCCTGCAGCGCGAGCACCGGCTGTACCAGGCCGACTGGTTGCTGCGTTTCTACGAGTTCAGCGTGGAAGAAATTGCGCCGGCGCAGTCCAGCGGCATGCTCGACCTGGACGTGGACCCCAAGCTGGCCTGGGCATTGCGCAACCTCGAGCGCTTCCCGGTGGACTTGAATGCGGCACCGCGCGAAATGCTGCTGCGCGTACCGGGCCTGGGCACGCGCAACGTGGAGCGCTTGTTGTTGTCGCGCCGGCATGCGCGCTTGCGCGTTGGCGACCTGGCGCGGCTGCGCGTACCGATGAAAAAGCTGTTGCCGTTCGTGAGCGTGCTCGATCACCATCCGCGTCAGCGCCTGGACGATCCGGTCAGGCTGCGTGCGCAGTTGGCGCCTGCGCCACGGCAGGCGAGTCTGTTCGACTGAGCATTTCCCGCCCGCAACGATGCCGCGTCCTTCTTCCACTGGCACGGTGTCCTTCTTCATGCAGCAGAAGGGCCAGAAGCGCGGATGACGGCGCGCGGGCGCCGCGCGGTGGTACCGATAAACGTCGCTGTTGACGCGAGCCAATGCCAGCGTTCGCAAATCCCCAATCCCAATCCCAATCTCCGCTCAATCGCATCTGACCCCGCCAGCGCAGGTACCGTGCATGCTGGTAACGGCATTGCGCGGCCATACGGTTCCGAAGCGCATGTCGGCACCCCTACAGGAGCAAGGCAGACGATGTTCAGCGCCGAGGTGGAACCCGCGTGGAGTTTTGAAGCATGGCGTGCATTGGCGCGGGCAGGCTGGTGTGCGCAGGTGGAGCCGGACGATGTGGCCTGGAATGGCGGGGCGCAGGGCGGCTTGTTGATGGGGCAGGGACTGTTGGCATTGCCGGCCGTGGTGCCACCACCGCGGGTCTCTGCAGATTTCATGCAGTTGGCGGCCTCGGTGCTGTGTCACCGCGACCCGCAACGGCACGCCGTGTTGTATCGCTTGCTGTGGCGCGTTGCCTCTGGGGAAAAAGCCTTGCTGGAGCGCGCCACCGATGTGGATGTGCACCGGCTACGGCAATGGCAAAAAGCGGTGCAGCGCGATGCCCACAAGATGAAGGCCTTCGTGCGCTTTCGTCGCCTGCCCGGGGAAGAAGAAGACTTCGTGTCCTGGTTCGAGCCCGAGCACTGGATCGTGGATCGCGTGGCGCCGTTTTTTGCGCGCCGGTTTGCCGGCATGCGCTGGGCGATCCTGACCCCGTACCGCAGCGTGCGATGGGATGGGCAGGCGTTGACCTTCGGCGAAGGCGCGGTGCGCACCCAGGTACCCGCCGACGATGCGCAGGAGACGCTCTGGCGCACGTACTACGTGCATATCTTCAACCCGGCGCGGCTCAACCCGACCATGATGCGGCAGGAAATGCCGCAGAAATACTGGAAGAACCTGCCCGAAGCCACGCTGTTGCCGGAGCTGATCCGCGATGCCGGCGTGCGTGTGCGCGAGATGGCCGAACGCGCGCCCGAGCCGGTACGGCGACGGGTGCCGGCGGCACCTGCGCCATTGCCTGAAGTGGCAACCCAAAGCCTGGCGCAGTTGCGCACTGCCGCACGCGATTGCCGGCGTTGCGAACTGTGGCAGCCGGCAACGCAAACGGTGTTCGGCGAAGGACCCGACGATGCGTCGGTGATGGTGATCGGCGAGCAGCCGGGCGATGAAGAGGACTTGAGCGGTCGTCCGTTCGTCGGACCCGCCGGGCGCCTGTTCAACATGGCGTTGGGCGAGCTGGGTGTGGACCGCGAGAAGTTCTATGTCACCAATGCGGTCAAGCATTTTCGTTTCGAGCAGCGCGGCAAACGGCGGCTGCATCGCAATCCGGAGCGCACCCATGTGCAGGCCTGCAGCGGGTGGTTGCAGGCCGAGCGGGCGCAATTGCGTCCGGCGCAGATCGTCTGCCTGGGCGCGACTGCGGCGCAAGCCGTGTTGGGAAGCCGCTTCCGATTGATGCAGCAACGCGGGCAATGGCAGCGTCTGGACGACGGCACGCCGGTATTGACCACGGTGCACCCGTCCTGGGTATTGCGCCAGCCATCGACGGATGCGCGCGAAGAAGGGTATCGTGGATTTGTCGAAGATCTCCGTCGGTTGCTGGATCCACCGCCGCCGTCCAGCGATCAGTCGAGATAGGGAAATAGCGCGCCACACGGGCAAAAAAATACGCGTGCAAGGGCACGCGCACGGTGTCGGAGAATCGGGACACCAAGCGGAGCCACCGGCAGGCCGGTCACTCCCTCACCGCCGTTTGGCGGTTTGATTGCGACCGCTGGAGGCTGGCTCGCGCGACGTACAGCATGATCGAACCACGCCTTGCCTGTGCTGGTGCGCTCGCAGATCAACGGCCATCCACTGCAGATCCGTGACATGGCATTGCTGATCAACTAGCGACAAACAGAACCGACCGGACAGTCGTCAGGCGCTGCCTCCTGGTAGGCAACGTGTGTGTCGATGCCGAGCAATGTCTGCGTTTGACAAGCGCTCGCCGCGTCGACGGCCAATGTCTTCAAAAATAGCGCCTCCCATGCCTTGACGCGCTGCATGAAAGCGCTGCGCCATCGGCGGAAAAATCGCATTCCGCCGATGGCAGTGTGCGTGCGTCAGCAACGACGCGTCGCGGTGCGACTGCAGGCCATTACGGCATCAGCACCTTGTCCACCACGTGGATCACGCCATTGCTCTGGATCACATCGGCGATGGTGACGTTGGCGGTGTTGCCCTTGACGTCGGTGATGGTGACCTTCTTGCCATTGAGCTTGGCGGTCAGCGGCTCGCCCTGCACGGTGGTCAGCGTGGCGCTACCGCCACCGGCCTTGATCTTGGCGATCAGCGAGGCCGCATCCACCTTGCCCGGCACCACGTGATAGGTGAGCACCTTGGTCAGGGTCGGCTTGGATTCGGGCTTCAGCAAGGTGTCGACGGTGCCGGCCGGCAGTGCCGAAAACGCCGCATTGGTCGGTGCGAATACGGTGAACGGGCCCGGACCCTTCAGCGTCTCGACCAGGCCGGCCGCTTTGACGGCAGCCACCAACGTCGTGTGGTCCTTAGAGTTGACCGCGTTGTCGACGATGTCCTTGGTCACCAGCATCGGCGCGCCGCCAACGGTCGGATTGGACGCAGCATAGGCGGGGGCCAGGGCGCTGGTCAGGGCAATGGCGGTGGCAACGGCAAGCGACTGGAATGAAGTCTTCATGAGGCATCGATCCTTTTGGGTTGGCGATCGCCTGGATGGCAACCGTAGCGTCAATACGCGCCTGCGAAACCGCCGGATGCATCACGCTGTTTTGACATTCATCACCGCGTTCGGCGTGGTGACGGTGGCGTCACAGGGGAGTGCAAGCGCCGGTGCACGAGTGAGGCCAGGACCGGCGCGATACGACGCCGATCGCTGCGTCCCGCTCGCGCATCACCTGTGGCCATAGCGCGATGGCGAGGACCGCTCCAAGGAAACAGCGGCACACCGCAACGTCCCATGCATGCTCTCGGGTCGACCGGATCGACTGTTCACGCACGCTCCGGCCGGCGTAGACGGACCTGTGTCAAGGGTGTCGGCGGCGATTGCGAAACACCCGTGCATACGTTGTTGCATCGTCCTTCCCTGCTTCCGCCGCAGCCGCTCTCCATCGCGTCGATGCGCGACCGGTCTGCCGCAGCATACGCGCTTGGACATCGTCATTGCGCCTGCCTCCATTTGCCAGCGTATCGGGCACCGGCCAATTGAACCGAACCGCAACAACCCTGCCGCATCGCCCCACATGCCAAGGTGCGGGGCAATGCTGCGGTTTTCATCACCGGGTGCAACACGGTATGGTCCGGTAGGTGCGTTGTTGTGCGTCGCAATATGCGATGCCGCATGTGCGGCCGCTTTTTTTTTCATTCCGGGTTCTTCATGCATTCGATCGATGTCGTCCTCGCCATGTTGCTGGCGGTCGCGGCCAGCGGTTACCTCATCCGCATCCTGCCGTTTTCGCTGCCGTTGCCGTTGGTCCAGATCGCGCTGGGCGCGGTAGTCTCCGGCGTTTTCGATGCAGGGCACGAGCTGGAACCGGAGCTGTTCTTCCTGTTGTTCCTGCCGCCCCTGTTGTTCCTGGATGGCTGGCGCATTCCCAAGCAAGGCTTGTTCCGCGACAAGGCGGCCATTCTGGAACTGGCGTTGGGGCTGGTCATCTTCACCGTGATTGGCGCCGGCTTCTTCATTCATTGGCTGATACCGGCAATGCCGCTGGCCGTGGCATTCGCGCTGGCGGCGATCATTTCGCCGACCGATCCGGTGGCGGTGTCCTCGATCGCCTCCAAGGTGCCGATTCCCAAGCGCCTGATGCACATCCTGGAAGGCGAGTCGCTGCTCAACGACGCCTCGGGCCTGGTGTGTTTCCAGTTCGCGGTGGCGGCGGTGCTGACCGGGACCTTCTCGGTGGCGGCCGCTTCGCTGACCTTTCTGTGGGTGGCGCTGGCCGGCCTGGCCCTGGGCGTGGCGACGACCTTTGGGTTGAGCCGCATCCAGGCCTGGATCTGGCGGCATTTCGGCGAGGAGCCCGGTTCGGCGATCCTGGTCAACCTGCTCACCCCATTTGCAGCGTATCTGCTGGCCGAAGCCTTCCACGCCTCCGGCATCCTGGCCGCAGTGGCCGCCGGCATCACCATGAGCTACGTGGAAATGGCCGGCAATGCACCGGGCAATATGCGCCTGCAGCGTTCGGCGGTGTGGGACACGGTGCAGTTCACCTTCAACGGCATCATCTTCGTGCTGCTGGGCGAGCAGTTGCCGGGCATCCTGGACGGTGCGGTGCGCAGCGTGCAGGAAGCCGGCCACCTCAATCCATGGTGGCTGGCGGTGTACGTGGCCACCATCAGTCTCAGCTTGATGGCGTTGCGTTTTGTGTGGGTGTTCCTGTCGTTGCGCTGGAACATCTTCAAGGCGCAGCGGCGTGGCGAAGCGCATGTCAGCCCGCCGTGGCGCATCGTGGTGGCGGTGTCGCTGGCCGGCGTGCGCGGTGCGATCACCCTGGCTGGCGTGCTCACGCTGCCGTTGATGCTGGAAGATGGCTCACCCTTCCCGGCCCGCCAGTTGGCGATCTTTCTGGCGGCCGCGGTCATTCTGGTGTCGTTGCTGGTGGCCAGCGTCGCGTTGCCGCGGCTGTTGCGTGGGCTGGAGCTGCCCGAAGAAGAAGACGAGCAGCTCAAGGAAGATCTGGCCGTGAAAGCCGCTTCGCAGGCAGCGCTGGATGCCGTGGAAAAGCTGCGCCAGCGGCTGGTGGAAGACAGCAAGCATGCCGAGCGCTACAACGCGGCGGCCAACCAGGTGAGCCAGCGCTATCAGCGCAAGCTCGGCGCGGTGGACATGGCCGAGACCGATCCGGAAGAGGCGGTTGCCTACGAAAAGGCGCTGCGCCAGTTTCGCCATGCGGCATTGGTGGCCGAGCGCAATGAGTTGTTCAAGCTTGCGCGACGACGCGAGATTTCCGACGACCTGTCGCGACGGCTGGTGCGCAACTTGGATCTGATCGAGTCGCGCAAGCGCGCTTGAGCGCGCTGATGTGCGCGTGAATCGGGAGTCGGGATTGGGGAATCGCAAGAGCCACGGCGGTTGCCGTGTTTGGGTAGGAGCGCACCTGGGCGCGATGGGGCGTTGGTGGGAAAGCCCCATCGCGCTCAGGCGCGCTCCTACATAGAGATACGCCAACACCGAGATGCAGCGTGCGTGCGCAGCACGGTTCGTTCACGCTCCTGCGCGCGTGTCGGGAGACACCATCCCACCCGCACTGCTGCCATTTTCATGGCGCACCGCCTACCCTGTGGCGCTTATCGTCATTCGCGTCGGACCCATGACTTCGATCGTTTCCATCCAGGGCTTGAGCAAGACCTACGCCGGCGGTTTCCAGGCGCTCAAACAGGTGGATCTTGAGATCCGGCGTGGCGAGATCTTCGCGCTGCTCGGCCCCAACGGCGCTGGCAAGACCACCTTGATCAGCATCATCTGCGGCTTGATCAACCCCAGCACCGGCAGTGTGCTGGCCGACGGGCACGACATCGTGCGCGACTACCGCGCCGCGCGTGCCAGCATCGGCCTGGTACCGCAGGAACTGGCCACCGATGCGTTCGAGACGGTGTGGGCCACGGTACGTTTCAGTCGCGGGCTGTTCGGCAAGCCGGCCAATCCGCGATATCTGGAAACCATCCTGCGCGAGCTGTCGCTGTGGGAGAAACGCAACAACAAGATTTCCACGCTCTCCGGCGGCATGAAGCGGCGTGTGCTGATCGCCAAGGCGCTTGCCCACGAGCCGCGCATTCTGTTCCTGGACGAGCCCACGGCCGGTGTGGACGTGGAGCTGCGTCACGACATGTGGCAGATGGTGCGGCGGCTGCGCGAGCAGGGCACCACCATCATCCTGACCACCCACTACATCGAAGAGGCCGAAGACATGGCCGACCGCGTCGGTGTCATCAATCGCGGCGAGCTGGTGCTGGTGGAAGACAAGCACACGCTGATGCGCAAGCTGGGCAAGAAGCAGCTCACGCTGAGCCTGCAGGCGCCGTTGCAGGCGTTGCCCGCCGCGCTGGCCGATCTGCCGCTGGAGCTGTCGGCCGACGGCAATAACCTGATCTACACCTTCGACACCCAGGCCGAGCAGACCGGCATCGGTGCCTTGCTGCGCCGGCTCAACGAGCAGGGCATCGATTTCAAAGACCTGCATTCCAGCGAAAGTTCGTTGGAAGAGATCTTCGTCAACCTGGTGCATGGCGCACGTCAGCAGGAGGTGCGCGCATGAACCTGCATGCGATTGCAGCGATCTACCGCTTCGAAATGGCGCGCGCTTTCCGCACGCTCACCCAGTCGATCGCCTCGCCGGTATTGTCGACCTCGCTGTACTTCGTGGTGTTCGGGGCCGCGATCGGTTCGCGCATGGGCGATATCGACGGCATCAGCTACGGCGCCTTCATCATTCCCGGCCTGGTGATGCTGTCGCTGCTCAACGAGAGCATTTCCAACGCCTCGTTCGGCATCTACATGCCGCGCTGGGCCGGCACCATCTACGAGGTACTGTCCGCGCCGGTGGCGTGGTGGGAGATCGTGATCGGCTACGTGGGCGCGGCGGCGACCAAGTCGGTGATGCTGGGGTTGTTGATCCTGCTGACCGCACGGCTGTTCGTGCCGTATGAGATCGCGCACCCGGTGTGGATGCTGGGCTTTCTGGTGCTCACCGCGCTGACCTTCAGCCTGTTCGGTTTCATCATCGGCATCTGGGCCGATGGTTTCGAAAAACTGCAGGTGATTCCGCTGATGGTGGTGACGCCGTTGACCTTCCTGGGCGGCAGTTTCTATTCGATCAACATGCTGCCGCCGTTGTGGCAGAAGGTCACGCTGTTCAACCCGGTGGTGTATCTGATCAGCGGCTTCCGCTGGAGTTTTTACGGCAAGGCCGATGTGCATATCGCAGTGAGCACCGGCATGACGTTCCTGTTCCTGCTGGTGTGCCTGGGCATCGTGGCGGCGATCTTCCGCAGCGGTTACCGGCTCAAGGCGTGAGTGAGGGATGCAATGGTTTGGTTGGCCGCATCCTGGTGGACGCCGGCAGGTGTCCAGGTAAGGCGCTGAGTGGGTCGAATGCGCGGTGCCCTCACCGCTCGCGGGACACGCCGTAACCCCGTTCCGTAGGGGCTCGATGGCGGTATCCATCATGCCGCCAACGGTCCCGCAATCGGCAAGGACATCGCACCAGACAGTTCCTGGCGGCTTTATGGAAAGCATCGCGCACCGACCAACTTGACTGGTCCTTGCCCGCCCACCGTCGCGGGACACTTGGCGGCATGGATGCCGCTACGGAGCTTACAAGGACCTACTTTCAGCGTGTCCGGCGACGGTGGGCTGCGAGGGCCCTGCGGCCAGGGCACAGATCAGCCGACCTGCAGCAGCGTTGTGCGAAGTCGTGTTGTCCGCTGTTTTTACTCGGCAGCCTTGGCGCCGTCCTTGGTGTCCAGGTAATAGGCCACCACTTCGCCCTTGATCTTCATCGTCATCGGGTTGCCGCGACGGTCGCGCGCCTTGCCGACCTGCACCTTGATCCAGCCTTCGCTGACCGAGTATTCCTCCACGTTGTCGCGTTCGACACCGTTGAAGCGCACGCCGACGCCGCGGTTGAGGGCATCGGCATTATGGAACGGGCTGCGTGCGTCGATGGCCAGGTGATCGGGAGGGGTATCGCTCATGGGAAAGGCGTCATGGCGGCCGGGATAGCCGTCTTCGGCCGCACAGGATACGGGCCTGCGCCGGGAAGACCAGCCCCGGCGACGCGGTGACGTGCGCCAATCGGTTTGCTTGCGCGCCGTCAGGCCTCACACTTCCGCCCCTGCACTCCAGCAAACGAGACCGCAATGCCTGACAACAGTGCCGACTACGAAGACGACGAAGGCCTGCAGCCCGAGGGCGACGAAGACGATGTGGATGACCATCCGGCGCGGGTGTGGAACCTGCTGATGCTGATCAACCCCGGCGACGAGGACACCGCGTTGGCCCAGTTCGACGCCTGGCGCGAAACGCAGGCCGAGGCCGATCACGACGCAGGCGACGACGCCTGGTTGTGGGCGCTGAAGGACGCGATCGACTGGCGCTCTGGCTTTTATGTGGACTGGAAGGACGCCGATGCGTTCATCGCCGCCATCGACGAGCTCAGTGCGCGCTGGAACCTGCGCATCGACTGGGGCGGCGACCTAGACGACGAAGATTTCGCTGGCAACCTGGAGGTCCCCGATCTGATGGCGGTGGCATTCGATCGCCTGCGCGAGCACGGCTACTCGCTGTGGAACTGGAACACCGGTGGCGATGCCTACGCCGGCTGGATTGCGCTCAGCCGCGACGACGACGCCATGCTGGCGCTGACCTCGTTGCTGGGGGTGGAAGTGCGGCTGGGGAATGAGGCGTTTTGAAGGCTGGGATTGGGGATTCGGGATTCGCAGGAGCGGTCTGTGGGTGTGTAGGGCGTGTCGAGCCGTGGTGGTGCGCGCTCCTCGGCAGCACGCCCAGCGCGTGCTGCCGGTAGGATCGGCCGCGCAGGCATGGTCCACGGCCCGGCGATTGCCACGTAGCAGCGTGCCTGCGCGCGACGGGCGTTAACGGGATGGCTGCTCGCGCTCGGGCGCGCTCCTACAACGGCGAGCCGCCAATCAGGCTGCGGCCACCGCCGTTGCGACTCCCTCATCCCCACTCTCCAATCCCCGCCTCACGGCATCTCGCCCCGCGCCTGCGCACGCGCATTGGCGATCAAGGCCTTGAGCAGTGCGCGGTCGGTGTGGCGGGAGATGGGAATGGCGCCGTGGGCAATGGCCTCAAGGCGGAGCGGTGCGGGCACGTCGTAGTGCGCACCGCTGAGTTTGTTCTGGAAGGCGCGGCGGGGAATGCCCAGCCGCGCCGCCATCGTATGCAGCTCGTCCAGCGTATCGCCGAGCAGGTGCGCCCAGCGCTGATCGCGCCACAGGTGCACCGCATCGTCGACATAGACGGCCACCGGCCGGGTCAGGCCTTCTTGGACTTCTTCGGCTTCTTGCCGTCGCTGGCGCCGTCGGGCTCGTCCGCCGCAGTGTCGGAAGCCTCGTCGCTGGCGTCTGCCGCAGTGTCGGTGGCGCTGGCAGTGTCGTCTTCAGCCACGTCGTCAGCACCGGCCTCGGTGCCGGCGTCCTCTGCTGCGTCTTCCGCGTCGCCGTCTTCATCCGCATCGGCGTTCTGGAACTCGGACACCAGCTTGGTCAGGTATTCCTCGGCGGTCTGGCCTTCGTCGGCGGCCAGGTCGTCGATCATCTGCTGCAGCTGGGTCGAATATTCCAGCGAAATGGTCTTGCCTTCGGCTTCCTGCAGGTTGGCCAGGTGCTTGAGCATGGCCAGCATCGGGACCGGGTTGTCGGCGCTGCCCATGGTCTGGCCGCCGATCGACAACATCCACTCGCTGCCACCCTGCAGGCCGATCGCGGCGACCACGCGGCCATCGGCGTCCTGCAGCACGGCATGGTTGGTGACCTGGGGCGCCTGGCCCAGACGGACGAAAGGGCGCTTGGGCTGCTGCTTCTTACGCTTGTCGCGCTTGGCTTTGGAATTGCGGGACACGGTGTTCTCGACGCTGGGAATGGCCGGCCATTCTAGAGCGTGCGCCGCACGATGCGATGCGTAGCGGAGTTGGCCCGTGGATGCGGCCGGGCGGCCGGGACGCACCGTCTTCGCAGGCACCGACCGAGGAGCCACCACCAGTACGCCAAGCCCGAACAACCGCAGGCCATGTTCCCGGGGGCGATTTCCTGGCGAATCCCAATCGCCGCCTGCGCCTCCAGGCCCCCCGCCCCGCGTTACTGCTTCTCCACCGCCGCTTCTGCCGCTTTGGCGAGCGCCGTGGCAGAGGCCACCTGCGCGCTGGAAGACATGCGTGGTCCTGCCGGACGCGCAGCAGCAGTTCCTGCCGATGCCAGGGCCGGAGCCGGGGTCGCAGCTGCGGCAGCGGCAACGGGCGGGGCCGTGGCTGGTTTTGCGCCTTCGGCAGGCGTCCCCACGGTGGCGGTGCCGGTGGCCGCGGCGCCGCTCAGATCCGGCACCTGGGTGTCGGCATCGTGCAGCGATTTGCCCAGGGCCACGCCTTGTCCGGCGCCGGCCAGGGCCGCGTTTTCGGCGTCCTGGGTCATCACCACGATACTGATGCGGCGGTTGATCGGGTTCTGCGGATCGGTCTTGTCGAACAGCACCGACGAGGACAGCCCCACCACGCGCGTCACCTTGGCATCGGACATGCCCCCGGCCACCAGGGCGCGGCGCGCGGCATTGGCGCGGTCGGCGCTGAGTTCCCAATTGGTGTAGCCGGCATCGCTGCTGTAGGCGGTGGTGTCGGTATGACCGGTGATGCTGATGTGGTTGGGTACCTGATTGATGAAGCTGGACAGCTCGCGCAGGATCGCCATCGTATACGGCTTGAGTTGGTCGCGGCCGATGTCGAACATGGGGCGGTTCTGCTTGTCCACGATCTGGATGCGCAGGCCATCGGGCGTGAGGTCCAGCAGCAACTGGTCCTTGAACGGCTCCAGCGCCTGGCTCTTGTCGATGGCCTCCTTCAGATCCTGCATCAGCGCTTCCAGGCGCTTCTTGTCCTTGGCGCGGCTGTCCACGTCGGTATCGGCCGCGTTGTCGCGCTTGCGGCCCATTTCGTCTTTCTGCCCCTTGGCCATGTCGGCGGTACCGCCGAGCTTGATCATCGAGGTGCTGGCGCCGCCGGGTCCGTTCATGCCGGGCGAAGGCGCCGGCGATTTGCCGGACAGCGGGCTGGGGTTGCGGAAGTATTCGGAGATCGCCGCGCGCTGTTCCTTGGTGGTGGCCGCCATCAGCCACAGCACCAGGAAGAAGGCCATCATCGCGGTCACGAAGTCGGCAAACGCCACCTTCCAGGCGCCGCCATGATGGCCGCCGCCCTGTACCTTCTTGACCCGTCGGATGATGACGGTGGATTTGGCCTCGGCCATGACCGTGGCCCTACTTGATCGTCTTCAGGTGCGTTTCGAAATCGCCGAAGCTCGGACGCACATTGGAGGGCAGGGTCTTGCGCGCGAATTCCAGCGCAATCTTCGGGTTGTAGCCACGCAGGCAGGCCAGCAGCGCGGTCTTGACCGCTTCGTAGATGCGCCCGTCCTGCTCGGCACGCGCTTCCATCGCCGCCGACAACGGCGAGACGAAGCCATAGGCCAGCAGGATGCCGAGGAAGGTGCCCACCAGCGCGGCGCCGACATGGTGGCCGATCTCTTCGATCGGCCCGCCGATCGAGCCCATGGTGATCACGATGCCGAGCACCGCCGCCACGATGCCGAAGCCGGGCAGGCCGTCGGACACCTTGCTCAGCGCATGCGACGGCGCCAGGGCTTCGTGATGGTGTTTTTCCAGTTCCAGTTCGAGCAGCGGTTCCAGCTCGTGCGGCTCGATGTTGCTGCCGATCATCAGGCGCAGGCAGTCGGTGATGAAATCCAGCAGGTGATGGTCGGCCACTACCTTGGGGTAGTTACCGAAGATGGTGCTGTCCTGCGGCTTTTCGACATGGTCTTCCAGCGCCATGAAGCCGTCGCGGCGCGCCTTGTTCAACAGCTCGTAGATCAGGCTCAGGGTGTCCTTGTAGTCGTCGGACTTGTACTGCGGGCCCTTGAACACGCCCATGATGCCGCTGAGGGTTTCCTTGACGATCTTGCCCGGCGTGCTGACCAGGAAGGCGCCCAATGCCGCGCCACCGATGATCATCAACTCGTACGGCTGCCACAGCGCGCCCAGCTTTCCGTGCGACAGCACGTAGCCGCCGAGGACGCTGACGATGACGACGATGAAGCCAACGATGATGAGCATGGCGCAGCCGGAAGCAAACTGGGGTTGCTAGTGGTTTCGGCTTGCGCGGCCGATTCTTGAAGCGCACCGCGTGAAGACGTGCGCTGTAGCTGAATGTCTAGCCGATTGTGGTGGCGGTCTCATGCACGCATTTGAGCGCCTCGCCGCCTGCCAGCGACAGCGTCGCTTCGCCGGCGTGTTCCCACCATTGGTTGCCCTGCGCATCGGCAAAGCGCGCCCCGGATGCCGCCTGGGCACTGAGCAGGATCAGCGTGCGGCCTTCGAGGGTCAGCCGCAGGGTATCGGTGGCCGCGTCGAAGCGTGTCGCGATCGTGCGTGGGCCACAGCGCCAGGCCACCGTCTGCGCGGGACGCGCGGGGTCGGCAGCCGCCGCGGCCGGGGCGGGCGTCTTGGCCGGACGCGGCAGCGGGCCGGTCACGCTGGCGTCGGTGCCTGTGGCAAGCGGGCGGGCATCGGCCTGGATGCCGGCTGGCTGCGCTTGTGCAGGCTTGGCGTCCTGCGCTGCAGAGGGCGGGCGACCTGCGTTGCAGCCGGCGAGGGCGGCGGCCAGCAGGCCGGTAAGCAGCAGGGATGAGGACATATGCATCTGCGGACTCCTGCCTGGTTGGGATCGCCGCCGGGTTGCGGCGGCTGGACGTGGAGTGCTGGGTTCCGGCGCCGCCCAAGCGGGTGCATCTTGCGCGCCGGAGCCGGGAAGGCCTGCCCACGACTGAACACGCGGCCGCTTCACGGCTGGGACGTAGCCTGCGTGTGGCCGCCCGGACGGAAATCAAGCCGTGTCTGGAGTTCTCGCGCCGCAACCGATTTTCACAGCGCTAGTGCCGGCTCGAATCACCCGCGAGCGGTGCTGGCCTCGGCGCACAAAAGCGCAGGGAGGCCTTGTCGAGCGCCTCCAGACACTGCAATGGCCGTGGCCTCGCAGGTAGGCGGGCCGTCAGTCCGTCTGCGCTTCGGCGCCTTGGCGATCCAGGGGGTTCGGCAGGGCCTGGCCGTTTTCGGTGAAGCCCAGCGAGACCGAGTTCAGGCAGTGGCGCTCGCCCGTGGGGGGCGGGCCGTCCGGGAACACATGTCCCAGGTGGCTGTCGCAGCGCGCGCACACGATTTCTGTGCGGATCATGCCGTAGCTGGTGTCGCGGATCTCGCGCACATGGGCAGGGTCGTAGGGCGCAAAGAAGCTCGGCCAGCCGGTGCCGGAGTCGAATTTGGCGCTGGAACGGAACAACGGCAGGCCGCACAGCCGGCAGGTATAGACACCGTCCAGCTTGTTGTCCAGGAACACCCCGCAGAATGGCGCCTCGGTGCCATGGTGCAGCAGCACGCGCTGTTCCTCGTCGCTGAGCCCGGCGATCAGGGCATCGCGTTGGGCGGGGGAGGGAGGGGTCAGATCGAACTGGCTCATGAGGCTCTCGCATGCGCTCGCCAGCGGGGTGCCGGCGCCTGCTTCCGTGATGTGGGCATTGTCGGGGTGGTTCAACCGTTGAGACGCAGCCAACGGCCGGCCACTACGGTGGAAGTCTTCGCACCGCAACCACCTTGCGAAAGCGTTCATCCCCCGGCCGGTCGCATGCATTGCCGCAGCGTCCTTGCGCCCCAATCACTGCATTACCCTCAAACACGCAAGGTGCCTGTCATGGCGATCCACTCATCAAGCCGCCGCGTTCTGCTGTGCGTTCTACTGACGATGACCAGCGCGGTGGCGGCGCAGTCGGCCACCACCACGCGCTCGTCCACGACCTTGCAGCCCATTACCACGCCGACGCCCGTCCAGCCCACGGTGACGCCGCCGCGCACGCTGCAGCCGGCGCCTTCCGCCGCACCGGTGCCCTCGCAGCTGGGGCAACGCCCGGTCGCGCCGAGCATCCCCACGCACGGGCCGGCACAAACGCCGATCGCGCCTGCGGGCAGCCAGGTGGCGCCGACCAAGCCGATGGTCTACGACCGCAATGGCCGCTTGCTGCAGGGCATGCAGCCGGCCGGCGCCAACCGGGTGCTGGATACCAAGACCGGCCGCTACTATGACGCGGTACCGGCGGGCGATGGCATGCGCGTGGTGCGCTGACAGCAGCGGCGCGATCTGCCGATGCCAACCGTCAACCGCGAACCGCCAACCGCCAATCCCGAATCCCGGCTCAATCGGCGATCGGCAACGCCAGCGTCTCCTTGACCTCTTCCATCACAATATAGCTCTTGGATTCACGCACATGCGGCATGGTCAGCAAGGTGCTGCCGAGCAACTTGCGATAGGACGCCATCTCGCTGATGCGCGCCTTGAGCAGGTAGTCGAAGTCGCCGGAGACCAGATGGCATTCCAGCACGTTGGGCAGCTTTAGCGCGGCGCGGCGGAATTCTTCGAAGATGTCGCCGGATTTGTAGGCCAGGCTGATCTCCACGAACACCAGCAGGCTGGCCTTGAGGTAGTGCGGGTCCAGCCGCGCGTAATAGCCGGTGATTGCGCCGTCGCGCTCCAGCCGTCGCACGCGCTCGGTGCATGGCGTGGTCGACAGGCCGACCCGCTCGCCCAGTTCGGTAAACGAAATCCGCCCCTCCTGCTGCAGGATGCGCAGGATCTTGCGGTCGATCTTGTCCAGCTCGCGGGCGCGGGTGCTCATGGGGTTTGTCTCGGCAAGGTTTGGCAGGAAGTTTCACTGCAAAGCCGTGCCGATTCCAGAAATGGCACTGCCTGGCTCGCAATATACTGCGTCTAACTGTCCCCCTCTGTGCGTAGTTGTGGGGGAATGCCCTTTCCAGGAGAACGACATGCGTGTGCTCATTCTCGGTAGCGGCGTCATCGGCGTGACCAGTGCGTGGTACCTGGCACAGGCCGGTTGCGAAGTGACCGTGGTCGACCGCCAGCCGGCGGCGGCGCTGGAGACCAGCTACGCCAACGCCGGCCAGCTGTCGTTTGGCTACACCTCCCCCTGGGCCGCACCCGGCGTGCCTGGCAAGGCGGTGAAGTGGCTGTTCGAGCAGCACGCGCCGCTGTCGATCCGCCCCACCCGCGACCTGCGCCAGCTGGCCTGGCTGAGCCAGATGCTGCGCAACTGCACCGCCGAGCGCTATGCGGTGAACAAGGCGCGCATGGTGCGCATGTCCGACTACAGCCGTGATTGCCTCAACGCCTTGCGCGCCGAGACCGGCATCGAATTCGAAGGCCGCCAGCTGGGCACCACGCAGTTGTTCCGCACCCAGCAGCAGCTGGATGCGGCCGCGCAGGACATCGAAGTACTGGCCCAGTACGGCGTGCCGTACGAGCTGCTGGGCCCTGAGCAGATTGCGCAGTTCGAACCTGGACTGGCCGGCGGCGGCGCGCAGATGGCTGGCGCGTTGCGCCTGCCCGAAGACCAGACCGGCGACTGCCGCCTGTTTACCCAACGCCTGGCCGAACTGGCCGCGCAGGCAGGTGTCACGTTCCGCTACGGGCAGCAGATCGAGCGGCTGGAGCATGCCGGCGGCCAAATCACTGGCGTGCAGATCGATGGCCGCATCGAGACCGCCGACCGCTACGTGCTGGCGCTGGGCAGCTATTCGGCCGATTTGCTGCTCTCGCTCGGCCTGCATCTGCCGGTGTACCCGCTCAAGGGCTATTCGTTGACCATCCCGATCGTCGATGCGCAGCGCGCGCCGACCTCTACGGTGCTGGACGAGAGCTACAAGATCGCGCTCACCCGTTTCGACGACCGTATCCGCGTCGGCGGCATGGCCGAGGTGGCCGGCTTCGACATGTCCTTGAATCCGCGTCGTCGCGCCACCCTGGAAATGGTGGTCAACGACCTGTTCCCCGGTGGCGGCGATCTGGCCCAGGCCGAGTTCTGGACCGGCCTGCGCCCGGCCACCCCGGATGGCACCCCGGTGGTCGGCGCTACCCCGTATGCCAACCTGTTCCTCAACACCGGGCACGGCACGCTGGGCTGGACCATGGCCTGCGGCTCCGGGCGCTACCTGGCCGACCTCATGCAGGGCCGCACGCCCGACATCGATACCGAAGGCCTGGATGTGTTCCGCTACCTGTCGCCACGCAGCGCGCGTCCGCAGCGGGAGGCTGCGTAGTGCGTCCTGCGCAAGCGTCGATCGATCTGGAGGCGTTGCGGCACAACTACCGCCTGGCCAAGCGCCTGGGCGGCAGCAAGGCGCTGGCGGTGGTCAAGGCCGACGCGTACGGGCATGGCGCAGTGCGCTGCGCGCAGGCGCTGGAGCCGGAAGCCGATGGCTTCGCAGTGGCCTGCATCGAAGAGGCGCTGGAACTGCGCCAGGCCGGTATCGGTGCGCCGATCCTGTTGCTGGAAGGATTCTTCGAACACGACGAGCTGCGCCTGATCGCCGAGCACGATCTGTGGACGGTGGCGGCCACGCCGCAGCAGGTGCGCGCGCTGGCCGAGTTCCAGAGCCCGCGGCCGTTGCGGGTGTGGTTGAAGATGGACAGCGGCATGCATCGGCTGGGCCTGTCGCCGGAAGACTTCCGCGCCGCCTGGCTGCGCCTGCGCGGGCTGCCGCAGATCGCCTCGCTGGTGCTGATGACCCATCTGGCGCGCGCCGACGAACTGGACTGCAGCCGCACCGACGAACAGGCGGTGGCCTTTGCGCTGACCGCCGGCGGCATGCGCGCGGAAACCAGCCTGCGCAATTCGCCCGGCCTGCTTGGCTGGCCGGCACTGCGCAACGACTGGTCGCGCCCTGGGCTGATGTTGTACGGCGCCAACCCGTTCCCGGAGCACACCGCGCACACCGCGCAACTGCGTCCGGTGATGACGCTGCGCTCGCGCATCATTTCGGTCCGCGATCTGCCGGCCGGCGAGCCGGTGGGCTATGGCGCCCGCTTCGTTGCCGAACGACCCACGCGCGTCGGCGTGGTGGCGATGGGCTATGCCGACGGCTACCCGCAGTTCGCACCCAACGGCACCCCGGTGCTGGTGGACGGCCAGGTCTGCCCGTTGATCGGTCGCGTCTCGATGGACATGCTCACCGTGGACCTCACCGACCACCCGCAGGCCGACATCGGCACGCCGGTGCAGCTGTGGGGTGATGCGCCGCAGGTCGGCGCGCTGGCCGCCCAATGCAACGTCAGCGCGTACCAGCTGCTGTGCGGGCTCAAGCGGGTGCCGCGGGTGTATATGGGCGAGGCTGCAGCGAGCGAGGGAGTCACGCGGTGAGGTGTCCCTTCTCCCACCGGGGCATTGTCCTCCTTCGTGGGGAGAAGGTGCCCCGAAGAGGCGCATGAGGGGGACGTGCGAAGCCACATGCACTTCGAACAACAAGTGGGCTTCGCTCGTACCTTCAGCCCAACCCCCGCTCCGCGCCCCGGCCCGCGCTAGCAGCGCGGGCGCTCCAAGGCACGCGCGCCAGTGGCGCGCAAGCAGTGCCTTTCCGCCCGACGGGAGGGGGCTCTAGCGCGCCCACAGACAAAAACGGCGCGTTGCCACGCGCCGTTGTCTTTCAAGGCCGAGTTGCTTTCCCGGCGCCGTCGGCACCGACCAATCACAACCCAGCCGTACTGCGATCAGTGCGGAACTGCTTGCGCACCCAGTCGTCGATCATCGCCTTCTCAAAGCGCAGCGGGTCGCTGTCGGTCAGGCGCGGTCCGCTCATCAGGAAGGCCGAATCCACCAGCTTGCGTTCGCCCTGGTCGATCACGCGGCCATCGGCGCCGGTGAGCGTGTAGGTGAAGCTCAGGCGCGGCGGGTAGATGTCCTTGACCACGCGCACGTCCTGCATGCGCGGCCCGTGCCAGGGCTCGTACTGGCCGGCGCGGCGGATGTCGGTGATGGTCACGCTCAGGTGCTGGCCGTCGGGCAACTGGCGCGCTGCGCTCTGCTGGAAGTGGGTGGCCAGCTGGGTCACCCAATCGCCGCGTTGCGCCTCCCAACGGTTGCCGCTGAAGCGCACCTCGGAGAACTGCGCAGGGTCGGTCCAGCGCACATCCACCTTGCCATCGCTGCTGAGCGCGCGCGGCGCATCGGGGTCGGTGACGTTGCGCACCCCGGCCTGCACGCCGGTCGCCGCAAGCAAGCCAGCCAGCAGCAGGCTGGCGCCGGAAAGAGTGGAACGTTTCATCGAAAGCCTCCAAGCGGAAGGTACGGTGTGTACCGGCTGTTCCCGCAGTGTGGGGGTGGCTCCGAGGGCCCGCAACGCGCAGCACACCTGGGTCCGCGACCACGTTGCCGCGCGGTTAATCTGCACTGTAAAGCCATGACGGCGGGTTCACTGCGCCTGCGCCCGCGCTTCACGGCACAGCCCGGAAGATCGCCAGCATGGACACCCACTCTTTCCGCACAAAATCAGCGTCTTCGGCGCCGGCACACATGCCGTCGGACGTGCGTCTGCAGTTCATCGACTGGGCCAAGCAGCACGGTCACAACCCCGCTTCCGGTGCGGCCGCCTTCGTGGCACTGCAGAGCGAGGTCGACCTGGACCTGGCAACGCGCGCATTGCAGTTGGAGCCGGGTGCCGATCCGCGTGATGCGCTCCGCGAGCATCTGGCAGCGTTGGCGCGCCAGGTGGATGTGGCCGTGCAGTTCCCGCCGGTCTACACCTACACCGCGGCCGATGGCCTGGACTATCGCTACTCGCTGATGCTGGTCATTGCCGAAGATTGCGTGGAGTGGACCGGCCGGGTCTGGCACCACCTGGACTACCAGGGGATGCTCACCGGCCGTGGACAGGGTCCGCGTGCTAACTACACCCAGCTGGCGCGCATGGCGCTGGAACACGAGCTTGATCAGGAGCGTCCCCGTTATGTCCAGGCATGAACTCGAACTGCAACTGCCGGTGGGCGCGGAGATTGCCAGTGGGGAAGACGGCTTCAGCCAGCGCTGCCGCGTCGAATGCGCACAGATGGGGGTGGCGCGGGTGCGCCTGTTGCTGCTGGACTCCGATTACACGCGGTCCACCGCCTGGCGCGAGGAAGCGCAGCGCTGGATGGACGAACAGCTGCGCCGCGAGGGGGAATGGGTCTTTCGCGGCGTGATCGCCGGCATCGTGGTGCTGGCAACCTGCATCGGCTTCGCTGCCACCACCTTGTGGTAAACCCGGGACTTGGCAACGAAAACGTGAACTTTGCCAGCCTGGCGTGCACCCGCTGACGACATCGGGCATGGTTTCATCTGCCCGTCATCCGCTCCGGCAGCATCCGTGGTTTCCGATTTGAGCACTCCTTCTTCCAGCCCTACGCTGGCTGCCGCACTGCCGGCCGCCATCGCCGAGCCGTTTCTGGACCCGGCGATGTATCACGAGATTTTCCACAACATCGACGCCGGATTCTGCGTCATCGACATGGTGTTCGACGGCGAGCAGGCGGTGGACTATGTGATCCGCACCACCAATGGCGCCTTCGAGCGCTATACAGGTCTGTCGCCCCACGCACTGAACGTCTCCATCCGCAACCTGCTCCCCGAGCACGAGCAGGAATGGTTCGACCGCTATGGTCACGTTGCGCGCACCGGCAACCGCATCCACTTCGAAATGCAGGCCAAGGCGCTCAAGCGCTGGTATTCGGTGGATGCGTTCCGGGTCGGGCAGCCGGAGCAGGCGCGGGTGGCGATCCTGTTCATGGACATCACCGAGCGCAAACGCGTCGAGCGCGAGCTGGCCGAAAGCGAGGCGCGTTTCAGTGCGCTGGCCGACGGCTTGCCGATGCCGGTGTGGGTACTGGACGCGCAGGGCGTGGCGCGCTTCGTCAACAGCGCGTATGGCGAATTTTTCGGCCTGGATATTTCCAGCGGTACGGTGTCGGCGTGGAGCGAACTGCTGCATCCGGACGACTTGCCGACCTTCCAGTTCGAGCTGGCGGCATCGCTGCAGGAACAGCGCGGCCTGCGCGCGCTGGTGCGCGCGCGCCGCCATGATGGGCAGTGGCGCTGGATCGAAATGACCGCCACGCCGCGCTATTCGGCCGACGGCCGTTTCATCGGCCTGGCCGGCAGCAGCCCGGACGTGACCGAGCAGCGCGAGATCGAACTGGCGCGCGAGCAATTGCTGGAATCCGAGCGCAGCGCGCGCAACGAGGCCGAAAGCATGGCGCGGCTGAAGGACGAGTTCCTGGCCACGCTGTCGCACGAACTGCGCACCCCGCTGACCACCATCCTGGGCTGGAGCGAGTTGCTGCTGCAGCGGGTGGAAGAAGGCCAGCCGTATTACAAGGGGCTGTCGGTGATCGCCAGCAGCGCACGTGCGCAGAAGCGGCTGATTTCCGACATGCTCGATCTCAGCAGCATGTTGCTGGGCAAGGTGCAGCTGGAAGTCGAATCGCTGGATCTGGTCGAGCAGGTGCGCGAAGCCTTGAATACCCAGGAGCTGGCTGCCGAAGGCAAGGACCAGGTGCTGGAGCTGCACGTGCCGCCCACGCCATGCCTGGTGCTTGGCGATGCCACGCGCCTGCAGCAGGTGTTGTGGAATCTGCTGTCCAACGCCATCAAGTTCACCCCGGCACATGGCCGTATCGACGTCAAAATCGAGCGCGACGACGGGCATCTGGGGGTGTCGGTCTGCGACTCCGGCGATGGCATTGCAGCGGAATTTCTGCCGCATCTGTTCGGCCGTTTCCGCCAGGCCGACGGCACCACCACGCGCCAGCATGGCGGCCTTGGTCTGGGCCTGGCCATCGTGCAGCAGCTGGTGGAAATGCACGGCGGCCAGGTCGGTGCCACCAGTGGTGGGCGTGGCAAGGGCGCGACCTTCACCGTGCGGCTGCCGGAACATATTCCCGATCAGGCCAAGCGCCCACGCCGCGAATTGCGGCGGCGTCTGATGTCCGAACAGATCGTCGAAGCGCGCGCGCTCAACGGTCTGCGCCTGCTGGCGGTCGAAGACCAACCGGACATGCTCGATTATCTGCGGCGTCTGCTCGAAGAGCAGGGCGCCGAAGTGGTCACCGCCGGCAGCGCCACCGATGCGCTGGCATTGATCGATCACCGTGGCCACGCGCGCTTCGATCTGATGCTGACCGATATCGGCATGCCGGGCATGGACGGTTACGGCTTGATCCGCACGGTGCGCGAAAACCTCGGGCTGGATGCCACCGCGTTGCCGGCCGTGGCAGTCACCGCCCTGGCCCGCGAAGACGACCGCAAGCGCGCGCTGGAGTCCGGGTTTCAGGAACATCTGGCCAAACCCTACAGCGTGGCGCAACTGGTCACGGCCGTGCGTGCCGCGCGCCAGGCGGTGGAGTGACGGCGCGTAGCGCACAGCCGCGCAGCGGGTCACCGCAAGGTGGTGAGGCGACGCGTTGGATGCGCAGTAGCGTGCGTGTTGCTTGCGTACCCGGCGTCTTTCCATGAGGCGCCGATCTACCCCGAACAACCGATCGTCATGCGACGCACAGGTCGTTTCATGGATGAGCCTTTCACCACCGTTGCAGCATGGCCGCGCTAGAAGACGGATGCGTGCGCATGCGTGGCGACAACGCCGCGCCAATGCCGACCAAGGGCGCCCAGTACGTTTTCTGCCTCTTTCACGCATGCTGGCCTAGCTTGACGCGCTCAGCCCATGGAGATCGCGCAATGCCCAAGTACGCCCCGCACGTGTATTCCGAACAGGTCCAGATCGCCACGCTCGAACATTGGGTGTCCCTGCTCGATGGTCAGGAGCGTGTACGGATCGAGCTCGACGACGGCAGCATGATCAGCGGCACGGTCGCCGTGCGCCCCAGCCTGCAGACCTATCTGGACGACCACGACAACGAAGGAGTGAACGGTCAGCTGCGACTTGACCAGCTGGATGCATCGCAGGAGCCGCAATGGATCTGGATGGACCGGATCGTGGCGGTGCATCCGTTGTTGCTGGGCGCCGATCCGCAAGTCATGCCGTGACGGCGGTGTGTTGACGGTGTGTTTACTTCTCACCGTCGCATTGGCGGCATGATCACTGGCTGACGCAACCGTCCAGGATTTGCCCGCAATGAATGCATCCCGATTGAAGTTCGCTCGCTGGCCGCTGTCGTTGATGGCGCTTGCCGTGCTCGCCGCGTGCGGCGATACGGCAACGTTGGCGATCGAACAGGGGACCGGGCCGGACCCGCAATTGCCCGAGCCGGTGAAGCGTCTGATTCCCACCGTCAAAGTGGCGCCGGTCAAACGCTGGGCAGCCAATGCCAGGCCCATGGCGGCCGACGATCTGCAGGTTGCAGCGTTTGCGCGCGATCTGGATCACCCGCGCTGGATCTACGTGCTGCCCAACGGCGATGTGTTGGTGGCCGAAACGGCCGAGCCGCCCAAGCCCGAAGATGCCGAAGCCGGCGGCGGGCTGCGCAAGAAAGTGCAGGGCGCGATGATGAAAAAGGCCGGCGCGGCGGTGGCGAGCGCCAATCGCATTACGTTGCTGCGCGATGCCGATGGCGACGGCGTGGCAGAGGTGCGTACGCAGTTCGTCAGCGGCCTGTTTTCGCCGTTCGGCATGGCGCTGATCGGCGACCGCTTTTATGTCGCCAATGCCGATGCGCTGGTGAGTTTTCCGTACAAGGCCGGCGACACGCATCTCACCGCCAAGCCGACCTTCGTTGCCAATCTGCCCGGCGGAATCAACCACCATTGGACCAAGTCGCTGCTGGCCAGCCCGGACGGTAGCAAGCTCTATGTCGGCGTCGGCTCAAACAGCAACGTAGCCGAAAATGGCATGGAAGCCGAGCTCAATCGTGCGGCGATCCTGGAGATCGACCCGGCCACCGGCACCAGCCGCGTCTTCGCTGGCGGCTTGCGTAACCCGGTGGGCACCGCGTGGGAGCCGCAGAGCAAATCGCTGTGGGGGGTGGTTAACGAGCGCGACGAAATCGGCAGCGACCTGGTGCCGGACTACCTGACCTCGGTGCGCGACGGCGGTTTTTACGGCTGGCCATACAGCTACTACGGCCAGCACGTGGACGAGCGGGTCAAACCGCAGAATGCCGAACTGGTGGCCAAGGCGATCAAGCCCGATTACGCGCTCGGCCCGCACACAGCATCACTTGGCCTGAGCTTCGCCAGCGGCAGCCTGCTGCCCGAGCGTTTCCGCCAGGGCGCCTTCATCGGCCAGCACGGCTCGTGGAATCGCGACCCGCCCAGCGGCTACAAGGTGCTGTTTGTCCCGTTCGCCGACGGCAAGCCCAACGGCCCGCCGATCACGGTGCTGGACGGATTCCTGGATGCCGAAGGCAATGCACAGGGCCGCCCGGTGGGCGTGGCGCCGGACAGTCGCGGCGCATTGTTGGTGGCCGACGATGTAGGCAATGTGATCTGGCGGGTGACGCCGAAGGCGCGCTGAGCCCGCATGCGACCGCTTGCGCAGGAGAGCAGGCAATCCCAGCTGCGATGGGAGACACACCTCTCCCACGAATTATCCTGGGTGTCTTGTAGAGGGGACCCCGAAAGTAGCTGAGGGTGCCGTGCGCAGCCTGCGTTCACCGTGCTGAAAACCACTCAACCGCGCCGCTGCCCTGCGCTGCAGGCTGCAACTCGAAACACGCAGCGTCGGAAGCGCAGCACCGGGGTATTGCCGGAAAGTACGGTTGCCCGCAAGCGAACCCATATCAGTGGTCGGGCTGACCCCATCCGATAGACGCAAAACCGAGCAAGCGTCTGGTCAATTCACGTGCAGCCTGTCGGCAGTGACCTATGCGCGCTTTGATCGAGGGCGCCTGACGCATGCTCCATCGCGTGCGGCAGAGCAGGTTCCAGGCGCCCGCATCGAGTACCTCGCCCTTAACGGGGTGCCTCCGGCGAGGCACTGAAGCGCCGCGCGTAGCCACGCTCTTCGGTAATGCGAGTGATGTCCTCGTCGGCCATTTCCGGGGCGCCATACACCGCGTAGGCCACCGTGCCATCGCCACGTTCGCCAATCTGGTGCAGGCGGTAGCGGGGTCTGCCGGCGCCAGTGTTTTCGGGGTAGTGCATCGGTGGCGGGGTGTCGTCCAGATCCATCTCGCTGTTGTCGACAACTCCTCCTACGAACAAGGCTCGCATCGCGTCTCTCCGCTGTGGGCTTGGATGCCAGCCTAGGCGGGCGAATGTTGCGTGCGCATCAATAACCTGTGTAGACGCGGCGACCAGCAGGCAATATGACCACGGCGCTCCCTGCAATGGCGGGGGAAGCAAGACGGCCGATTTTCAAGTTGCGGAGTTGACTAAGGAAGGTCTGAACAACGAGACCTGACAGGGCGGAAGGTGGCGTCGTTCCGAAGAGTGGCTTTTGGAACTTCGGAATTTCGCC
>NZ_JAGHWR010000041.1:0-30063 GCF_017746155.1 Xanthomonas sp. D-36-1 | reverse complement strand
AACGTCAGCTGCATGGATGAATCCTCTACATAAGGCGATAGTGTCGCGCATCTGCGGTGAGTTGATCAGACCTTCCCTAAGCGTAGGGTTGACCATTGAAGTATCAGGCGTCGTCATTGCACGCGGCTTTTTTGGAAGTGGCGAAGTAGGTTTACCAAGTGTATGTGCGCATGCACATAGCGAAGTTACGCAGAGGATGGCAACTGAGAACATTGCAACCTTGGTGGGTCTCATACGCGATCCGTACACGTAGGCAGGTCATCGTACTTAAGCAAGGCAGGTCGCGGGATCACTTCCGCGCAAAGGATTCACTCATAGCATCGCTGCTCCACTGAGCACGTGACTCAGCGGCAGATCGGTGCACGCATACCATCTCGAATCCGTCCTGACATAACGTCATCGGCCCGGGTCGAAGTCGCGATGATCTTGAGCAGCCACGTCACCTGCGGGAACACTACGCGTTCCTCTCTGCTGTCTTCCATCAACCACAGCTCCGATGTCTTTCGGATGCTGGTGAAGTTAGGGATACTAACTCTTGTTGTCAACAGGCAGATTCTTCGAAAAGCGTGGCCTCCAAACGGTATCGCTTGCTCTAACTCATGCCCTTCAAAGCAGCCGACGTCACCACTCATCGCGTCGCCTCGACGGCATGCCTGTCGCGCTCATGCCGCTGCGCCGCTTCCAGCGCCGCCATGAATCCTGCATCGGCATCGGTACATGGGCTTGTGGTGCAGGTGCCGATGTCTTCTGCAATGCGGAAGCCTTCGCCCAGGCTGCTGCATTGGTGCGGATCGCATTGCCGCGTGCTGCACTGCGTAGCACCTGGCGTGAGGCAGCGAAGCTGCGGCCGCGGGTGATGAGATGGTTGCCTTCCGTCTCGCAGCCGTCACGCCGGGCGCTGCCATCGGTGAGTGGCCCCATAGTCCCGGTGCTGGCAAGACGCTCGCCAATATGCATACCCACCTGCAGACCCGGTTCGGTATGCACGCCAGCCTGCTGTTCCATACGTGCGATACGGCGTCAGCGCCGTGTGCCAAAACGCCAACGCCCCGACCAAGTCGGGGCGTTGGTGATCGAGCGCCGCTTACGCTACATCACTGCGTGCGATGTACGCGACGCATAGTCCTGATGCGGTTCACAGCACGGCAGGCATCCGCCTACCGATCATGCAACCGATTCACTTATTCGACTTGACAGCATCGCGCACGTCATCGGCGACTTCGCCGGCCTTGCGCTGCACCTTGCCCACGTTCTTTTCAGCGGTGCCTTCCAGTTCGGTGCTCTTGTCGCCAGTGACACGGCCGATGGCTTCCTTGACCGAGCCCTTGACCTGCTTGGCGGCACCGTCGATACGATTCTTATCCATGGATGTTTCTCGTCGTTTGGGGAACCCGTCCAGTCTGTGCGTGCCGGCGTGAGCATGATGTGCGCTTGCGTCCGGATGCCCCGGTTGCGAATGCACTAGTTGCGTTACTACATTCGCGCCAGCCGCATTCAGCCAGCAGGGCCTGGCTGAGCCGAATCTTCAAGCCCGCCCAGTGGACATGGTCATCGGCTGATTGACGCTGGATGCTGCGGTAAAGCAATCGCCATTGCGTTACCGCAACCTCACTCCACGCTCGCGGCCACCAGCCGTTGCCACACTGCGGCGTTGGCCTCGCTGTCCGGCTCCAGGGTGGCCAGGATGCTGAGGGCGTGGTCTTCGTGCTCGGCGCCGTGGCGGGCGAGCATGGCCAGGGCGGCGGCGAGGCGGCCGTAGCGTAACGCCAGGCCGAGCGGGGTGGCGAGCAAGCTGGTGCCGTGTTCGGGTCGCTGTTCGTCCAGCGCGGTGCCGAGCTGTGGCGGCAGTTCCCACGCGTTGGCAATGGTTCTGGCCACGGCGGCGGTGTGGCGCTCGACCAGGGCGGCGGCCACTTCCAGGTTATAGGGCACGGTGGGACGTTCGGCATAGGTGTCGCGCAGGACGCGCAGGATCACCACCGCACCCAGGCCCTGCAACAGGCCGGCGAGTTGACCGGACAAGGTGTCGCCGCCGCGTTCGCGCAGATAGGCGGCAGCGGCAGCGGCGGTGCGCAAGGCGTAATCCCACACGGCGGCGGGCAGCCGCGAATACAGCCCGCCATCCAGGCTCAGCACCGGCTGCATGACGGCCGCGGCGACGATCTGGCGCACGCCTTCGGTGCCGATATGCACCACCGCGCGCTCCAGGCTTTCCAGCGGGCCGCCTTGCGGGCGGTACAGTGCGCTGTTGGCGATGCGCAGCAGGTTGGCCGCCAATGCGGGGTCCTGCGCGATGATTGCGGCGATGCCGCGGCCGGAGGCATCGGGGTCGTTCACCGCACGCATCAGCTGCGGTAACAGGTGCGGGCGACGCGGCAGCAATTGCGGGCGCAGGTCGACATGTTCGAGTGCGGCGGCGACGGCGGCCAGCACCTCGGCCTGGGCGGGGTCGGCGGGCAGCGTGCCTTCGGCCAACGATGGCGTGGCCATCACGGCCGCATACATGCGCCGCAACAGCGGGCGCATCGGCGGCGGTTCGATCTGCAACGTCTGCGCAGCGGCCGGCGGGACAGGTTGCTGCAGCGGCGCGGCGGGCGATGGTTCCGATGCGATCGGCGGGTGCGCGGTGGGCGCATTGCCGGCCGACGTCGTCGCGATGTCGTCGGCCTTGGCGTCGCGGCGTCGCGCCAGCAACCACCACAGACCTCCGGCGAACACAACGGCACCTAGCAGTCCGGCGGCGAGCAGCAACACAGTCACGAGCATCATGGAAAAATCGTCTGATCAGTGCGGCGACTATCCGCGAAGCCGGTCGCGGCGGCAATGCGAGCGTGTGTCGCTGGCATTGCCGACGGATTGAAGAGCAAGCCCGTCCGCGCCCGCAGCAACACCAACGTCGTGTCGTCGCGGGCTCACGCAATGGGTTGCGTACAACAGGTACCAGACATACCTCGCCGAAGCCGCCGCCGCCCGGGCATGACCATGGCGCACGCAGCCCATGGCCTCCCGAGGATGTGCAATGGCGGGTTGGTCGCTAGCATGCAGAGACGTTCTCTGCCCAAGCGAGTACCGATGTCTACCGTCACGCTCCACCGCGTCATACGTGCCAGCCCCGAGCGGATCTATCGCGCTTTCCTCCAGGCCGATGCGGTGGCAAAGTGGCTGCCGCCCAATGGCTTCACCTGCATCGTGGAGCATTTGCACGCCCATGTTGGCGGCACCTTCCGCATGGCGTTCACCAATTTCGCCAATGGCGAGCGACACGCGTTCGGCGGCACCTACCGCGAGCTGCAACCCAACGCGCTGCTGCGCTACGACGATGCGTTCGACGACCCGTCGCTGTCCGGGACCATGGTCACCACGGTGCAGTTGCATACGCTGCCGTGCGGTACCGATCTGCACATGGTGCAGGAAGGCATTCCCGAGCAGATTCCGCTGCACGCCTGCTATCTGGGCTGGCAGGATTCGTTGATGCTGCTGGCGCATCTGGTGGAAGCGCATCCGGAGCAGTAGGCGCGCCGTGCGGTGCGTCGGTGGCAGTGCGCTGCAGCAATGAGTGGCGTGTCTTCAGATTGACCGCTGCGCTGCACGTGGCGCTAACGCGGTGCACGCCAGTATGCGTCACCAGCTGTGCAGCCTTAGAGCATCTAGGCAGCTTAAAGGGTGCAGGCATCCGCAGTTGGACCACATTCGCTGACCGACAGACACCGCGCATTGCGCGGTGTCTTCAGTTTGAGCGCACGTGCCTGCCATGCGTTGCGTGCGCGGGTGGCGTAGCACAATGCCTGCAGGCGATGCAGCGGTGACGGCCTGCGCTACAGCGTGCCCTGCTTCCACAACTGCACGATTTCGGCCGGTGCATGTTCCTCGGGGATGCGCAGCGGCTCGCTGGCGCCGTCCCAGACGATGCTGAAATAGCGGCGATCGCCACCGCCGGCCTGCGGCGCCGGCAGCGCGTGCGCCATGCACTGATCCAGCACGCTGCGCAGCCGCACCCGCTGCGCATCGTCCAGCGCATCCATCGCCAGCTGGCGCTCGCGGCGCATGGCCGGAAACGCCGCCACACCGCCTTCGCGCGCCAGCCGCAAGGTCACGCCCGTTTCCACCGGTGGCCGTTGTGGGCTCATGCGAGCACGCCCACGTCGCGCCAGGCTTGCTGGACCGCCACAGCTTCGGTGCTGTTGGCGCCGTAGTCGGCGCTGGCCACGCTGGCGGTCAGGTCGGCGAACGTGACGAAGTCCGCGCCGGCGGCCAACTCGCCACCGGTGAGCGCGCGATACCAGATGCGCCCGGTCTTCTCCCACGCCGCCCCACCGATCGCGAGGGCGGCGCGATAGAACGCGTGATTGGGAATGCCGGAGTTGTAGTGCACGCCGCCATCGTCTTCTTGCGTGTCGACATAGCCGGCCATGGTCGCCGGCTGCGGATCCTTGCCCAGGGCCGGGTCATCGTACGCGCTGCCGGGCGCCTGCATCGAACGCAGGCCCACGCCCTGGATGCCGGGCATCAGCAAGCCGGCGCCGATGATCCAGTCGGCCTGGTCGGCGCTCTGGCCCAGCGTGTATTGCTTGATCAGCACGCCGAACACGTCCGAAATCGATTCATTCAAGGCGCCGGACTGGCCTTGATAGATCAGGTTGGCGGTGCGCTCGGTGACGCCGTGGGTGAGCTCGTGCCCGACCACATCGATGGCGATGGTGAAGCGGTTGAACACCTCGCCGTCGCCATCGCCGAACACCATCTGCTCGCCGTTCCAGAACGCGTTGTCGTAGCCGCGCTCGTAATGCACGGTGCCGATCAGCGGCATGCCCGCCGCGTCGATCGAATTGCGCCCGTACACGGTCTGGAAGAAATCGTGGGTGGCGCCCAGGTAGTCGTAGGCTTCGGTCACCGCCACGTCCTGGGTCGCGGGGGCACCTTCGTCACGCGCCAGGGTGCCGGGCAGGGTGGTGCCTTGCTGGGCATCGTAGATGCGCCGCTGCACCGCCTGGGCGCTCTGTTGCGCCTCGGCGTCTGCAGTCGGCGCATCAGCGCGTGGCAGCAGCCCCAGTGCGCGCCGTTGCCGTAGCTGCGCAGTGATCTGCCGCGATAGCAGCGCGCACCGTCGCGCGTGTGCGGGCGCGGCCTGCGCCACGTGTTCGAGCAGATACGGCGGCAGGATCCCCGCGCGGCGCGGGCTGACGAACGTGGACATAAGCGACCTCCACAATGGGCTGCGCTGGCGACTATGCGGGCGCCGGCTTTAGGAATTCGTTAGCCGGAGCCGGTTGCCGCGTGCCGTGCGGATCGCGCGGGGTGTTGCATTCATTCCAGCTGCGACAGCGCCTGCGCAATGGGGGTCTGTCCGTCGATAAAGCCCATCGTTTTGCCGATGCTGCCCGGCGTTGCCAGTGCGGCGGCGATCACCTGCGCCACGTTGGCACGCGAGACGCCGCCGTCGGCATCGCTGCCCGGGTCGCGGGTGATG
Organism: Xanthomonas sp. D-36-1; assembly: GCF_017746155.1. Taxonomy (NCBI): domain Bacteria; kingdom Pseudomonadati; phylum Pseudomonadota; class Gammaproteobacteria; order Lysobacterales; family Lysobacteraceae; genus Xanthomonas; species Xanthomonas sp. D-36-1. The sequence continues at coordinate 24,596 of NZ_JAGHWR010000041.1, read as the reverse complement.
CGGCCCGAGGGCGGGTCCAGCGTGAGCCGGCCGGGGCCGAGCACGGTCCAGTCCAGCGTGGTGCTGCGCAGGTGCGCATCGGCAGCGGCCTTGGCCTGCGCATAGGCGAAGAACGCATCGTCTGGCCCGATACCGTGTTCCAGCCCGGCACCGAGATAGGACACCATCACATAGCGACGCACGCGCGCCTGCTCGGCCGCGTGCATGGAGCGAATGGCCGCATCGCGATCCACTGCATAAGTGCGCGCCGCATCGCCGCCGCCCGCCCCGGCCGACCACACCACCGCATCGTGACCGGCCAGTTGCGCGGCGATGGCGTCGGTCTGCGCGTGTTCGATGTCGAACACCACCGGCGTGGCGCCATCGGCAATCACATCCTCTTCGTGTGCCGGGTTACGGAACAATGCAGTGACCTGATGCCCGCCCTGCACCAATAGCGGCGTGAGCAGGCGCGCCACCTTGCCGTGGCCGCCGATGACGAGAACTCGCGACATGCACCTCTCCAACAGCTGCGCGCCAACACGGCGCGTAAGGCGGCCATCCTCGCCAATGCGGTGCTAATGCGGTGTCATCGCGCACCAGCGCTGCCATAACGCGATAGGGCGCATGCCTTCCGTCTCTGCGCGCCGCGGCCGGTGCTTCCTGGGTGGCGCTCCTCAGTGCCCAGGCGCGCGGCGATCGAACATGCCGGCCAGCATTCCCCGCAGCCGCCACATCTAGGACACTGGTGCGCCAGAGCCTACGAGAGTTGCTGATGCCGATGTCTTCCGAGTTGCGCCCGCGCGTTGGCTGTGGCGCCTTCCTCCAGCGGGCCGACGGCCGCTTGCTGCTGGTGCTGCGCGGGCGGGCGCCCGAGCAAGGCCATTGGGGGCTGCCCGGCGGCAAGGTGGACTGGATGGAAACCGTGGAAGCCACGGTAGTGCGCGAAGTACTCGAAGAAACCGGCCTGCAGGTGCATCCGCAGCGCGTGCTCTGCGTGGTCAGCCACTTCGAGCCGGACATGGACCCGCCGCAGCATTGGGTGGCGCCGGTGTATCTGGCCAGCATCCAGGGCCCGGAACAGGCGGTGCTGCGCGAACCGCAGGTGCTGCTGGACATGGGCTGGTTCGCACTCGATGCCCTGCCCACGCCATTGACCCGCTCGGCCATGCAGGCGGTGCAGCAGGTGCAGGCCGAGCGCGCCGCCACGCGGGCATGACTGCGTTGCAGCAGCGCTGAGGCGATCGTGCGGCGGGCATGTGCTGCGCCGCGCAGGTCACATGGATTTTGTCGCCGCGCTCGGCTATTTTCTGCGCTGCCGGGGCGAGGGGACAGCGCGCCCGGCGGATCGAATCGCACGGCCGGGATGCCGAACGACTGCGTGGCGCCCGGCCACTCATCAGGGGACACGAATGGAATCGCTCTATCCGCAAGGCCCGGCCGTGGTGCCGGAACAGCTCACTGCGCCCAGCAGCAACTATCGTCGCAACGCCTGGCTGGCCATGTTCGGCCTGGGCGGTTTCATCGCCGTGTACCTGGGCTTGCTGGTGTGGTTCGGCTGGACCGCCTACCGGCTGGTCGCCGGTTTGTTGCAGGGTTCCGGCGGCGAGCAGGCGTTCTGGCTGTGGCTGGTGGCCGCAGGCGCTGCGTTTCTGGCGGTGTTCATGGCCAAGGCGCTGGTGTTCAACAAGCGCGCCGAACGCGATACCCACGCGCTGGAACTCACCCCCGCCGAGCAGCCGACGCTGTTCGCCTTCCTGTACCGGCTGGCCGACGATGCCGGGGCGCCGCGCCCGCACAAGGTCTATCTGTCGGCCCAGGTCAACGCCGGGGTGTTCTACGACCTGTCGCTGATCAATCTGCTGCTGCCCTCGCGCAAGAATCTGGATATCGGGCTGGGCCTGGTCAATGTGCTCAACCTGGGCGAGTTGAAGGCGGTGCTGGCCCACGAATTCGGGCATTTCGCCCAGCGCACCATGGCGGTCGGCCGTTGGGTGTATATCGCCCAGCAGATCGCCGCGCACATCGTGGGCAAGCGCGATGCGCTGGACCGCGTACTGGCCACGCTGTCGCGCATCGACCTGCGCGTGGCGTGGATCGGCTGGGGGCTGTCGTTGATCGTGTGGTCGATTCGCTCGCTGGTCGAAATCGCTTTCCGCGGCGTGGTGCTGGTGCAACGCGCACTCTCGCGCGAGATGGAGTATCAGGCCGACCTGGTGGCCGCATCGCTCACCGGCAGCGATGCGCTGGTGCATGCACTCCACAAGCTGGAAGCGGCCGATGATGGCTTCCAGCGCGCGCTGCGCTTTGCCGCGCGCGAATTCGCCCAGGACCGCCCGGTCAAGGATCTGTTCGCCATCCAGTCGCGCATCATCGAACACATGCGTGTGGTGTTGAACGACCCCGGCCATGGGGCAGTGCCGGCGGTACCGACCGAGGCAGCGCCGAAGCACCGGCTGTTTCATAGCGAAATCGCCCAGCCCTCGCAGATGTGGCCCACGCATCCGCCCAGTGCCGCGCGCGAGGAAAATCTCAAGCGCCGCTACGTCGCCTGCCCCATCGATGCGCGCCCGGCCATGGAGCTGCTGCACGGGGCCCAGGCGTTGCGTGAGCGCATTTCGCTGGGCATGTTCAACGGCCAGGCGCCCACCTGCGTGGACACCGCCGTCTCGCTGGAGCAGTTGGAACGCGAATTCGCCGCCCTGTCGTTGTCGCGGCGCTACCAAGGGCTGTACCTGGGGCGCTCGTGCACGCGCACGGCGCGCACCCTGGACGAGCTGTATGCCACACCGCTGCCGTCCGGCGATCTGCTGCAGGCGTTGGATGGCCTGTATCTGCCCGACGATGGCCAGGCGATCGAACAACTGCGCGAGCGCGAGCGCGAGCGCCAACGCGCCACCTTGCAAGGCTTGATGGATGGCGGGTTGCGCGCCGCTGGCGGGGTGGTGACCTGGAAGGGCACCACGTTGTCGCGCACGCAGCTGCCGGCGGTGATCGCCGACCTGGACGATGAGCTGCGGGTGCTGCGTGCGCGCGTCAGCGGCCACGATCAGCGTTGCCGCAGCGTGCACCTGGCGGCAGCCAACCGTATCGGCGGCGGCTGGCCGGCGCTGCTGCGCGGCTATCTGGCCGTGCTGCATTACACCGACCACACCATCGCCGATCTGGAAGACGCCAATCTGCTGTATCTGCAGACCTTTCACAGCGTGATCGCCGATGGCCGCGTCTCGGCCAGGGAATTGCGCAAGCTGGTGGCGGCCTGCAATCAGGTGCAACGCGCGCTGGGTCAGGTGTATGCGCACGCCGGCCAGGTGCAGGTGAACGCGCCGTTGGCGCAGGCCCTGGGCAAGCCACAGTGGTCGCAGTGCCTGCCGGAATTCGGTCTGGTCGAGGCCGACGACAACAACATCAATGCCTGGATGAAGGCAGCCGGCAGCTGGGTGCAAGTCACCCTGGACGCCCTGGGCACGTTGCGCGATGCCAGCCTGGAAGAGCTGCTGCGTGCAGAAAACGCCGTGGCCGAGCGGCTGCGCAACGGCGACACCTCGCCGACCGACGAGACCCCGCCGGCGGCGCCGACCGACTACCCGATCCGCCTGCCGGGCGAGATGCGCCAGCGCGATCTGCGGCAGAACCTGTGGCAGCGCTTTCTGGCCGCCGACGGCGTGTTTCCGTCGGTGGCGCGGATGGCGGTGGCCGCATCGATCGTGGCTGGCGTGTTGTGGGCCGGCGGTGCGGTGGGGATGGCCGAAGTGGTCGCCTACAACGGTTTGCAGCAGACCGTGACGGTGGCCATCGACGGGCAATCGGCCACCATCCCGGCCAATGATCGCCATGTGTTTCGCCTGTCCGAGCGTTCGACCCATCACGTGGAAACCCGTACCGCCAACGGCGCGGCGATCGAAAGTTTCGATGCGCCCAGTGGCGGCCACGGCGGCCAGTTCGCCTACAACGTGGCCGGTGCCGCGCTGCTGCTGAACTGGCGCGCCAGCTACGGCTCGGCCAGCGAAGACACCACGCGCAGCCTGAGCACCACACGCTGGGAACGCACTCAGGCGCAGGACATCTTCAGCGAGCCGCCGCAGAAGGTCAGCGGCAAGGGCGGCCAGTACCGCGACGTGCTGACGGCCGTGTCCGGGCGTTCGCCACACGAGCTGTTGGGCGAGCTGGGCCCGGAGCGCGATCTGGCGCTGGTCACCGCGCACGCACGCTGGGACGATGCGGGCTCGGCGTATCTGGAGCGGTGGATGGAGCAATTGCGCCGCGCCACACACCGTGCCTGCGCTTCTGGCCGAGCGCCTGCAGCGCAATCCGCAAGATGTGGTGGCGCTGCGCATGCAGCAGGACATCGCCACGCCCGAGCAACGGGCACAGGTGTGCGGCCAGCAGACCGCCGCTGCGCAGGCGCATCCGGATGCGCCTGCGTTGCAGTACGCGGCGATCCGTTGCCGCAGCGATACCCCCGAGCGCGACCAGGCGTTTGTCGCCGCACAGGCGCGCTGGCCGAACGACCCTTGGCTGCAGCGCGCTGCAGCGGCCGTGCAGGTCGGTCAGCTGCATCTGCCGCAAGCCCAGGCGCTCTACGAACAGGCAGCGCGCGCGCCGGCACTGGCCGATGAAGTGCTGCCGCTGCTTGCCCGTGTGCAGCGCTACCGCGGCCTGGCGACGGACCTGCCGGGCATGGCGCAGCGGTCCCCATCACTGGCATCGATCGTGGCACTGGAGGGCGGCGAGCGCACCCAGGGCACGCCGTACCACAGCTATTACGCCCTGGCCCATGGGCAACTGGACACGGCAGTGACAGAGGCGGCCGCCGATGCCGACGTGCAGGCGCGCATCGTCCGGCTCGCGGCCGCGTCCCGTGGCGCCAGCGCCGCATTGCTGCAGCAGGCACGCGTGCTACCCGAGCGCGCCGGGCTCGACGCCATCACTGCACCAAGCGCCTGGGCACTGGCCGCGCGCGAGGGCTGGCAAACGGATGCGTTGCGCGCGGCAACCCTGCAAGGCACCGGCGAAGATGGCGCCTACATCGCGCGGTTCTTCGACGCGCTACAGGCCGGCAGCAGCCAGCAGCAGGCCGAAGCGGCATTGGGCGGCGTGAGCCTGGTCGGCCGCGGCCTGGCGTACACCATGGCCGCGGTACTGCTGGGCCAGCGCTGCCCGGATGCATGGCGGCGTGGCGCGCAGCAGTTGTTGTTCGCCAGCGAGCGCCCTTATCTGGGCTGATGCAGTGCCCGGGGTACGGCGATGCACTGGCTCAGGCGAAGGCGTGACGTCTCTCGCTCGGACACTGCCGGACGTGGCGCACGGGACGACACCGTGTTGCCGAGAGGACGCCAAGCAAAAAACAACACCTGCGCTCGCCGCCGCGCGGGTGCGGACCGGCTGCGGCATGCCTTCCATTTCCTACACTCTGCCGAAAAGCCAGCAGGCGCTACGCGTCATCGCGCGTTTTTTCAGCAAGCATCTGAAGCTGCCGCCACCACCATTCGATGCGCAGCACTAACGCGCTGCTGACACCGGCTAGGCGCAATCCTTACATCTTCTCACCTAGGTTGAGGCCGACTGGCGCTGCACTTGCAGCGTCAACATCGACCAGGAGAAATCGGATGAGTCTGCAAATTCCTCAGGGCGCCTTGGTAGTGGTGGCCGATGGCGGCGAGGCCCGCTGGTTCACCAATACCGGCAACGAAGCCAAGGTCGTGCTGCGCCAGCACGCGCGCACCGACGTGCAGAACGTCGACGACGACGGCCCGGCCGGCAAGGCGCCTCAAGACCTCACCGAAACAGACCTGGATGAAATGACGTTTGCCAAGCAGCTCTCGCACGCCTTGAACGATGGCGCCTTGAAGCATGAATACACGCATCTGGTGCTGGTGGCCGACCCCACCACGCTGGGTCGCGTGCGCCCGTTGCTGCACAAGGAAACCCAGCAGCGCCTGGTGGGGGACCTGGCCAAGGATCTGACCAACCTGCCGCTGGAAGATATCCAGCGCGCCTTGTCGTAATCAAGCGGAGCATCCAGACGATGGGGTTCGTTCGCGAGTACGCCGCCCAGGCACCGGAACGCAGCGCGGTGGAGGCACAGACCGGTTTGCAGGTCCTGGAATTCGGTACCGACTGGTGCGGCCATTGCATTGCCGCGCAGCCGCTGCTGCAAAAGCTGTTGGGCGGATACGAAGCGATCGACTACCGCAAGATCGAAGATGGAAAAGGGCGGCCGTTGGGCCGCTCCTTTCGCGTCACATTATGGCCCACCATCATCCTGCTGCGCGATGGGAAAGAACTGGCGCGCGCAGTCAGACCGCAAACGCGTGAGGATCTGCAAGATCTGTTATCGGTGCTGGATGCAGCCTGATTGCACGCAACATTGCATCGCCCCGAGATGCGCTTGCACGGCGCTGAGAATGGCGGACGGCAGTTGGCGAGCGGTCGCCTGACGCAGGCGCAGCAGTTTTTATTCTGTACAAGAAGCGAGCATCCGATGCGTCGTGCTGCTTCAGGTGCTGCGTAACGCGGGGCGTGCGCGACACCGTCGCAGTGGATGGGCACGTAGAACGAACGGGCGCGTGCGCATCGCGCACCAGTGCAGACGAATCGGCCAAAAACAAGGCGTTTCCCGCGCCTGGCACAATCGCGCCTGCATCAATTGGCCGGCTGTAGTAACATAACGCGCTGATCAAGCCCTTGGGCAATGCCCATCCCTTGGTCGTCTGTCCCGCAGCGCCGTTGAATCCACGCGGCCGTCCGGGAATGCCTCCGGTGTCATCTCAGTGCAATGCGCTGCCGTGCTTGCGTGATGTGCCGTGTCCTGTGCGTTGCCAGGGCGAGCGGGTAGCGACGGCCCGCGCCCGGCGAGATGTCCCGGGCGCAACTTACGGAGACCATAGATGCACGATGCCCGCGCGATGCGTTCGCACTTTGGCTGGTTCAAACGCCGCCGCCAGCTGCAACTGGATGAGGTCACCGTGGTGGACCGCAGCATGCTGCGCAAGGCCGTCGGCGCTGCGGCGCTCGGCAATGCGATGGAGTGGTTCGACTTCGGCGTATACGGCTATCTGGCGGTGACGCTGGGCCAGGTGTTCTTCCCGGCAAGCAACCCCACCGCACAATTGATCGCGACCTTCGCCACCTTCACCGTGGCGTTTCTGGTGCGGCCGATCGGCGGCATGGTCTTCGGACCGCTCGGCGACCGTTACGGGCGCCAGAAAGTTCTGGCCGCCACGATGATCCTGATGGCGCTGGGCACCTTCAGTATCGGACTGATTCCGGCCTACGAGCGCATTGGCCTGTGGGCGCCTGCACTGCTGTTGCTGGCGCGCGTGCTGCAGGGATTTTCCACCGGCGGCGAATACGGTGGCGCGGCCACCTTCATTGCCGAATACGCCACCGACCGTAATCGCGGCCTGATGGGCAGCTGGCTGGAGTTCGGCACGCTGGGCGGCTACATCGCCGGCGCCGCTACCGTGACCGCCTTGCACATGAGCGTGACTCCGGCGCAGATGCTCGATTGGGGCTGGCGCGTGCCGTTCCTGATCGCCGGGCCGTTGGGGTTGCTGGGCCTGTACATGCGCATGAAGCTGGAGGAGACCCCGGCATTTCGCGCCCATACCGAACAATCCGAACAGCGCGAACGGCAGACCGCCGCGCAGGGCCTGACCACGCTGCTGCGCCTGCATTGGCCGCAACTGCTCAAGTGCGTGGGCCTGGTGCTGGTGTTCAACGTCACCGACTACATGCTGCTGACCTACATGCCCAGCTACCTCAGCGTCACGATGGGTTACGCCGAGAGCAAGGGCTTGTTGCTGATCATCCTGGTGATGCTGGTGATGATGCCGCTCAACATCGTGGGCGGCATGTTCAGCGACAAGCTGGGCCGGCGGCCGATGATCATCGGTGCCTGCATCGCGCTGTTTGCGTTGGCGATCCCGTGCCTGTTGCTGATCGGCAGCGGCAACGATGGGTTGATCTTCGCCGGCCTGATGCTGCTTGGCCTGGCCTTGGTGTGCTTCACCAGCTCGATGCCGTCCACCTTGCCGGCGCTGTTCTACACGCCGGTGCGCTACAGCGCGTTGTCGATTGCCTTCAACGTTTCGGTGTCGTTGTTCGGCGGCACCACGCCGTTGGTCACTGCCTGGCTGGTGGAGCGCACCGGCGACCCGCTGGTACCGGCCTACTACCTGATGGGCGCAGCGGCGATCGGCTTGTTGACCATGCTGTTCGTGCGCGAAACCGCAGGACTGCCGCTACGCGGCTCGCCGCCGGCGGTGGCCAGCGATGCCGAAGCGCGCGCCCTGTTGCAGGCCGACAGCCCGGTGACGGTGGATGCGCAGTTGCCGGTCACCACCGCAGCCTCGATGGGTCAACCGCGCACGGCATGAGTTGTCGGCTTTCCGCACGACATGCGTCTGCGCCACAGGCGCATATCGTGCTGTTGCAGCAACCGGTGACGTAACGCAAGACGCGATGCCGGCGATGGCGCTGCGCATCGCTGCCAACTTGAAGGCGGAGCGAGGGCCAGGACCTCGAGATGACGGCTGGAGGGCTAGCAAATCGTCGCGAGCAACCGTTTGGCAATCTGCGCAGCCGCTTTGTTGGCTGTTCTTGTTCGACACGCACAGGATCGATGGAAACTTCGCCAAGTTTCAGGTCGGCACGCTGTTGCCCGTGATCGACGCAGCGCGTTGACCGATGCTGCGGCTCGCCGCTGCCGCCCTTAGCGCGGGGTGTGCGGGTTCTGCGCTGGCAACTCGGGTATCTGCATATCGGCCGACGGCGCGCCTTCGCCGGTTTCCACATAGCGTTTGAGGCTGCTGCCGAGAAAGAAACGCCAGCCCCGCGCGCAGGCCTCCCTGCACGGCGAATCGCGGTAGCCGGACTGCACGAAATCCACCTGCGTGCCCTGGCTGATGGAGCGCAGTTCAAAACGCATTACCGTGCCTTTCCAGGCATCGGTGTCGAGCATGTTGGAGTCGTGGCAGCGCCAGCACACCAGTTGGTGATCGGCGCCTTCGTCGATACTCAGTTCCACGCGCCAGCCCTGCCGGCTCCAGTCCAGGCGCACCAGATCGTCGGCCAGGCTCACTTCGCGGGTCCACCAACGCGCAAGCTGCCTGGGCTCGGACAACGCAGCGGAGACCACTTCCGGCGCGGCGGCAATGACGATGCTGTGGCGGATATCGCAATTCATCTGGTGAGCATTCGCTGCCTGGACGCCGATGATTGCCGCATTTTAACAGCCAATTGCGCTGCAGGCCCAACAGGGTCCAGTTCGCTTGTGCGGCACTCACATCGCGCTGGGTACCATCGGCCAGGTCCCAACCATGATGAGCAGGCATGACAACGCTTCCGATACCGGTGATGGACGCTGCTGCGCAGCGCGATCTGGCCACGGCCCACGCATTGCTGGAAAACCCCGGCGTGGCAGCGCAACTGGCCAATGCGCTGGGCGCGCCGATCGAGAGCCTGATCACCAAACGGCTTCCCAAGGTGGTGACCCGCAGCATCGACGGCGTGACCCGTCGCGCACTGCAGGTGGCGATGAAATCGGGGTTGCTGAGCCTGCGCGGCAAGGCCGATGCGCAGCAACCGGCATCCACGACGCGGCATACGTTGGCGGTGGCGGTTTCCGGCGGCGCAGGCGGGTTCTTCGGCCTGCCGGGCTTGATGGTGGAGCTGCCGGTGACCACGACGGTGATGCTGCGCTCCATCGCCGATATCGCCCGTGCCGAAGGCGAATCGCTGCACGACCCGGAAACCGCGCTGGCGTGCCTGGAAGTGCTGGCGCATGGCGGGCGCAGTGCCAGCGACGACGGCGCAGAATCGGGCTATTTCGCGGTGCGTGCGGCGATGGCGCAGCAATTGAGCGCCGCGGCCAGCTACGTGGCCGCGCACGGCTTCGCCAGCAAGGGTGCACCGGCGCTGGTCTCGCTGGTCTCGCGCATCGCGGCGAAGTTTTCGGTCAACGTGGGCGAAAAACTCGCCGTACAGGCGGTGCCGCTGGTCGGCGCGGTCAGCGGCGCCACGCTCAATACCGTGTTCATGCGCCATTTCCAGGCGATGGCGCGCGGACATTTCATCGTGCGTCGGCTGGAGCGTCGCTTCGGCGAAAAGGCGGTGCGGCGTGCGTATGAGGCCTTGCCGCCGCGGTGATGCGTACCGCTGCATGCGAAGGTCAGGATGAGCGAGGTCGTCGTGCAGTGGGTGCCGCAGCCATCGGCGACGCCCGCTCAACGCAATGCGCTGCGGGCACCAGGTCGCGGCATCCTGTTCACCGAACGGTTGCTGCCGAGCAATCGGTGCGCGCGATAATCGCCGCAACCACGACAGATGCCGATGATGCCCAAACCGTTTTCGCCAGCGTCCGCGCGTAACCGCGACCCGATTCTCGAGGTGTTGCGCACGCATTTTGCCGACCGGCAGCAAGTGCTGGAAATCGGTGCGGGCACCGGACAACACGCGGTGCATTTCGCTGCGGCGATGCCGTGGTTGCAGTGGCAGGCCAGCGATCACCTCGAGCATCTTGCTGGCATGCGGCAATGGCTGGACGAGGCGGCACTGCCGAACACGCCGCCACCGATTCCGTTGCAGGCCGTGCCCATGCCCACACCCGGGCTTGCACCGCCGCCCAGCCTGCCGGTGCTGCGTGACGGCCAGCGCGGCTTCGATGCGATCTACAGCGCCAATACCTTGCACATCATGGGCTGGCCGCAGGTGCAGGCCTTGTTTGCCGGATTGCCGGCGGTGATGGCGCCCGATGCAGTGCTGGCGATCTACGGGCCATTCAATCGCAATGGGCAATTCACCAGCGGCAGCAATCGCGCCTTCGACACCATGCTGCGCGAGCGCGACCGTGCCTCGGGTCTTCGCGATGCGGAAGCAGTGGATGCATTGGCGGCGTCGGTGGGATTGCAGTTGATCGACGATGTCGCGTTGCCGGCCAACAATCATTGCAGGGTGTGGCGGCGCGTGACGGTGGCGAATTGAATCGCCGGCACTGCTGAGCGTAGTGGATGGGCATGTTGTTGGGTCGGCGCAAAGTCTCACCGCGTAGCCTGCGCATGCGCGTGCGGAGGCCAACGCGCATGCGTAATGCGATGCGCAAATGACGCACCGGCAAGCCGTCTGCTCCGAATCGCATCGCGAGGTTCAAGACCACGCGCGTCTCTGTGCAGCAGGCTATTCCGCCCTGGCAACGTCAATCTGCAACGCTGCCTTTCCTACGTTCAAGCGCTTGTTACGGCAGCCGTTGCGAAGGTCGCCTCCGCTCAAACCACCACAGCGCCGCGGCCGCGCTGAGCCAGGCCAGCAGCCACGGCCAGCGCGCGCCGGGTTGTGTAGCAGGTGTGGCGAAGGGGGCGAAGGAAGTGCCGCCTGTCAGCGCAATGGTCGCTGCGCGCAGTTGCTGGGCGTACATGGCTTGCGCGTCGTTAGGCGCGCGGACATAGAGCCAGCGGTGCGTGCTGCTGCTATCCAGGCGATGCCAGCCGGGGGTTGTTGGCCAGTAGCCGGCACAACGCGGCCCGTCGCCATTGCGCTCCGGCAGTAATGGGTGGCGAGCCCGGTCAGGGTCGGTCACCCAGGCGTCGGCGCGCAGGTCGCACAGGGTCATGCGTTGTTGCGACCAGCCGTCCTGCACCGGGGTGGGCAGCGCACCGCCCGGGCGGGCGACGGCGGCAGACAACTGCGCCCAGAGCGCGGCATGCAGATCGCTGCGGCCGGCCAGCACCAGCGCGAAGCTGTCTTCGACCAGTCCGATGCCGATGCGCCCGCGGCCCTGGGCGCGCCACCAGCCCAGGGCGCTGCCATCGTCGGCGCGGGCGGCGACCAGGGCGTCGGTGGCTTGCGGTTGCAGGTCGCGACGTTGCAGCGGCGCCAGCGTCGGGGCGTCGCCAGGGCCGCTAGCAGGATCGGCCGCTGCGACCGGCGGCGAGAGCCGCTGCGGTGCGGGCACCGGGCTGCTGGTGCCGCCGCCGATGATGGCAAGGCCCAGCTCGGCCAGGGCGGCGCGGGTGCCGGCATCCAGCGGCCCGTCGGTGCGCACCAGCACGCCCAGGCCGCGCTGGATCGCCGCGCGCAGGGTCTGGCGCTGCGCAGGGCCCAGCGCCACCAGGCGGCGCGGGTCGACGATCAGCAGGTCGAGCCGGTCCAGGCTGGCCGCATCCAGCGCGGCGCCCTCGCCGAGCTGCACCCCGGGGCCGACCGCGATCTGGCTACGCACCTCCAGCCCGGCATCGCTGGCCCAGCGGCGCAGGTACTTCAGTTCCGGCTGCGGCGCGCCGGCCAGGAGCAGCACACGCGCTGTCGGCATGGCAGCGATCAGCACCGGCACCTCCACGCGGCTGCGTTCTGCACCGGCGGCATCGCGTGCACGCACGGCGAACAGCACCTGGCCCGGCGCGCGCGCCAGGCCACGCAGGCGCATGCGGCCGGCGCGATCGGCCACGGCGCTGTCCACGACCTGCCCGGCCGGATCGAGCAGTTCCACGTGCGCGTCGGGAAGGCCTTGCACTTGCGCGGCCACCGCAATGGTGTCGCCCGGGGACACTGGTGGCGGTGGCCAGACCGCAACCAGGCCGCGTGGGGCGGGATTGAGCTTCAGTCGCAGCGGAATGTTCAGGCCCTCACGGTCGCGGGCGGGCAGGCCGCTGCCATGCACGACCAGCGCCGTGGTCCCGGGTGCGCGCCGCAGTGCGGTGGCCAGGTCCGGCACACGCATCACGCCCGGTAATGCGGGTGCTTCGGGCAAGGCGACCCAGCGCGCCAGGTCGCCCGTGGAAACCTGCCCGGCGGCGGTGCCGGCGGTGGCGACATGTAGTTCGCCACCGGTACCGGCGCGTGGCGGGGGCAGCAGCACCGGATAGAGCAATGCAGCGAGCAACGGTTGGGCGGCGAGCAGCAGCCAGAGCCGGGTGCGTAAATACGGTTGCCGTTGGTGCGCCCGCACCAGGCGCATGCAGCCGATGATGGCGATCAGCAGCAATGCCGCGCCGACCAACCAGGGCGAGGAGAGCGTCATCGTTGGCGCTCCCGGCGCAATGCATCCAGAGAGCGCCCGTCGTGCAGCGTTGGCGATGCGGACCGCGCGCACGCCAGCGGACCGCTTGCTGCCATGTCTACAGACGACACCGGTCCGAACGACCGGTGCACCGGAAGAAGGCGGATCAGGGTGGGACTCACGGCGGGGTCTCCTGCCGCAGCGCATCCAGGTAGCGCTGGCCGCGCGGGTCGGGCGCGGCGCGGCGGTGTGGTGCTGCCGGCGGGGCGAGCAGGGTGCGCCAGACCTGGGCGCGAAGCTGGGCGCGGCAACGGGCACAATCGGGTTCGGCGCGCAGGGTTTCCACGGCGGCGGCCAGGCCCAGCGGGTCGTGCAGGCTGTCTTGCTTGGTCTGCAGCCACTGTGCGTAACGGGCCAGGGTGGCGTCGGGCACTGGGGCCGCCTCGCCCAACGCATCCCACAGCTGCAGCGCGGACGGGTCCGGGTCCGGGCGGGTGTCCAGCCCGGCGGCGCGGTCGCCCAGGCCGGCGCGATCGCCGCTCAGACGCCGGCTGGGGTCGATCGGCGGCAATTGCGCGCCCACGCGCGCCAGGTAGATGCGTTCGGCCTGCTGCACCTGTTTGATGAAGCCCAGCGCCTTGTTGGCGTACGGCAGCGCGCGCTCGGGGTGGCCCTGACGCAGCTCGCCTTCGGATTGCCACATCTGGTCCAGCGCGGCGCGCAGCAGGGCGCGGGTCTGCGGGTCGAGCAGGGTGGCGGCTTCGGCGTGGTCGTGGGTATGGCCGAATTCGGCCAGCACGTTTTCCGCCTGGCCGAAGCGGCTGCGCTCGGGCCGGCCGTCGCTGCCGCCGTGATCGTGGTCGTGGTCGTCGTCCAGTGCGGCAGCGCCGGGTGCGGCGGCGTGGGCGTCATGAGCGTGATCGTCGTGGTCATGCCCGGCGTGCGTGTTCGAAGCGGCGGGCGCGCCTGGCGCATCGGCGGTGGGCAACTCGTCGGCCGGGGCGTCGCTGGTGGGCGGCGCGTCGGCAGTCGGCGGCCCTTGCGGCGCGCCCTCGCTTTCCTCGCCCAGGAACTGGCCGTAGCGCAGCCGCAGCAGGCGCTGGTCCACGCCGATGGCGTCCGAGCGCTTGAGGAAGGTGGCCGCGTCCAGGCGCGGTTTCTCCTTCAGTAGCGCTTCGGCGTCGATGATGATCTGGCGCTGGCTGCGGAAGTAGGCCGGCAAGGTCTGCTTGACGCTGGCTTCCAGGCCGGCGGCCATGGTCTGTTCGGGCGGCGGCCAGCGCAGGATCACGCTGGCGCTGCGGCCTTCCTGCGGGCCCGGCTGGCGGCTGTCGTGGACGATGAGCTGGGCAATCAGGTCGTCGCCCGCGGCCATGCCCAGCGCGTGCGGCTCCAGGGTGATGGCGAAGCTGCGTTGCCTGGCCGGGCCACTGCCGGTCAGCGTGCGGCGCTGGGTGCTGAAGGTGATGTTTTCGCCGCTGCCCTGGGCCAGGGTGAGGCGCAGCTCGGCGCTGGTGGCCACCGCGTAGTCGTCGCTGGCCTCGAAGCGTAGCGTCCAGGTGCGGGCGGCCGGGGACCACAGCACCAGGCTCTGCTCGGGCGCAAGCACGCGCACCTGCGGTGGGCGGTCGGGCAGCACGTCCAGCCGATGCAGCTGGCGGTCGGCCGGCGCGCCGTCGATGAGGATGCGGTACAGGCTGGCGCGCTCGGCGACCCAGTGGCCCTGCCAGATATCGCCACTGCCTTGCCGGGCCAGCGCGATGGTGCTGCCGTCGGTGAGCCGCAGGGCCACGCTGCGCGGCGCCGGGCCGACCTGCAGTTGCCAGTCCAGCCGGGTGCCGGCCGGCACTTTCGCATCCAGGCCGGGCAGGCGCGCGGCGGGCAGAGCGGTGTAGGCCGGCGGGCTGCTGCGCAGCTGCGCCTGCCGCAGCGTGGGCGCGCCGCTGCTGGCACGCGCGGCGGCCACGCGGTCGGCCGGCAGCGTACGTTGGGGGGCCGGATGTGGCCACAGCGCCAGCGCGGCGCAGGCGAGCACACCCAGCACGCTCCAGGGCCAGGCGCGGCGCCACGGCCAGGCCGGGCGCAGATCGCGTGGGCTGCTGCGCAGGCGCTGCTCCAGCCGTTGCCGTTGCAGGGTCTGCAGCGGACCGAGCCGGGCGGCCGGGGCGAACAGCAAATCGCTGCTGTCTTCCAGGTCTGCATCGCGATCCAGCCGGCGGATCAGCCAGCTCTGGTCGAGCCGCCGCGCGGCCAGCAGCGCCACGCCGCCCAGTGCCAGCAGGCCCAGAAGCAGCAGCGCCACCGCGGTTGCCTGCGCACCGGCGCGCCATGCCAGCGCCGCCGGCACCGCTGCCAGCGGCAGCCCGAACAGCAGCACGCTTGCGGCCTGTCGCCGCCGTGCTGCCTGCCACGCCCGCTGCAGTGCCGGCGTGCTCATGCGGGAGTGGCCCGGCGCGGCGCGGTGGCCAGCCAGCGTTCGAGCGCGAACAGCAGCAGCACCAGGCCGATCAGCCACGGCGCCAGCGGCCACGGTGCGGTGCTCAGGCGGCTGGCGGCACCGCGTTGCGGTTGCTGGGTCTGCGCCAGCGCGCGCTGCGGTGTGGGCAGCGGCTGCAGGGCGTCGTGCAGGCGGGTGGGGAAATCGGCATCCAGCAGCGCCGGCAGTTGCTGCGGCTGCAGCGGTGCGGCCCAGCGCAACACGCGTCCGCGGCCGCGCGCTGCGGCATCGAGCAATGGCTCGCCCGACGTAGCCTGTTGCACGGGCTGCAGCGTCGCGGCGAGGTTGGGCGGGAGGGGTGTCTGCGCATCCAGCACCAGCTGCCCACCGGCTGCGACCCAGGCCATCACCGGCGCCGGCGGGGCACTGCGCGAGAGCCATGCCACCACGGTGCCGGGCTGCCAGCGCGAAGGCTGCGCATCGGCCGGCGTGCCCACCGGCAAGCTGCCCGGCAGCGCCCAGGCGGCATGCACGCCGCGCAGATAGCGCAGGGCCGGCGCGGCGCTGTCGTCGGCAATCGCCTGCAGGCGCAGCGGCGCGGCAGCGGCGGGCGCCGCAAGCGGCGACTGGCCGGGCACGACCTGCCACCGCACCTGATGCGACAGCTGCAGCCGTTGCGCATCCAGCGGGCCCCACTGGGACGGCACGATCACGCTGAGCGCCGCATCTGGCGGCAGGCTGGCATCGAGCTCGCGCAACAGGCTGGAGACCGGTTGCGTCGCGCCCGCAGGCGTGGCGAGAGTCTTGGGGGTCTCGGCATAGGCATCGGCATCGACCGGAGGGAAGCCCGGCGCCAGCCATACCCAGTGCGCGTCCGCGGCGTGGCTCAGCTGGCGTGCGGCGGCCACATCCACCCCTGGGCTGAGCGCAATGCGTGGGCGAACATCGTCATGATCGCGCACGGCCGGTTCGGCCAGCAGCAGCGCCACGGCGGCCAGCAGCAGCAAGCGCACCAGCAGCAGCGGCCATTCGTCCAAACGCACGCGGTGGCGTGGGCGCGGTATCGCACGCAACCAGCGCAACGCGGCGAAGTCGGTCGGCCGGTGTTCGCTGCGCCGGGCCAGATGGATCAGCAAGGGCAGCAGCAACGCGGCCAGCGCGGCCAGGCCGGCGGGGAAAAGCAACAGCAAGTTCATCGCGGCACCCGCTTGGCGACATGCTCGCGGCCGACCTGCCAGCTCATCGCTGCGCGCCTTGCCCGAACAACTGGCGCAACGCCGCGTCGGGTGCAGCGTCCAGATGATGCAGTGCATGTGCGATGCCGGCGGCCCGCCAGCGCGCCTGTTGCGCGCGCTGTGCAGCACCGAAGCGTTGCAAATACTCGGCGCGCATGGCCGCGCCATCGCCCAGCAATTCTTCGCCGGTTTCCGGATCGCGAAACCGGTGCCCGCCGCTGAAATCGAAATCGCGTTCGTCGCGGGTCAGTACCTGCAGTTGCATGACCTCGCGGCGCGCGGCGGCGAGTTTTTCCAGTGCAGCGTTGAGTTCTTCGTCGAAGCCATCGCCGATCGACAGCACTAGCGCATGCGTGGCGATGCGTTCCCACAGCGGGCGCACGGCGGCCATGCCCGGCCAACGCCCCCCGGCGCGCAATCCATGCAGGGCCAGCCATAGCCGGTCGCGTTGCCGCGGCCCGGCGCCGGCCGGCACTGCCACCAGCCCGCCGCCGTGTACCGCGAACAGGCCGACCTGATCGCCCTGCTGCAGCGCGATTTCTGCAGCGCAGGCGGCCAGCGTCGCCATCGCCTGCAGGCGCGTGCCGCCGGGGCGCGCGTGATCGGCCTGGCCGGCGGAGGCAGTGGCATCGAGCAACAACCACAGCGTCAGCGGGCTTTCGCGCTCGGCTTCGCGCACGAAGAAGCGGTCCGAGCGCGCGTAGAGCTTCCAGTCGATCTGGCGCAGCGCATCGCCCGGTTCATAGGCGCGGTATTGCGCGAATTCCAGCCCGGCGCCGCGGCTGCGGCTGGCGTGTTGGCCGATGCCGTGCGCACCCTGTGCGTGACGCGCACGCAGCTGCAGACCACGCAGGCGGCTGCGCACGTCGCTGGGAATCAATGCCGGCACGTCCACACTCACGCCGCGCTAGGCCTCACGCCGGAAATGGCACGGCACGCAGCAATGCGGCGACCACGTCGTCGGCTGTGCGTTGTTCGGCCTCGGCCGCAAACGAGAGCAACAGGCGGTGGCGCATGACCGGCGCCGCAAGCGCCACCACGTCTTCGCGGGTGGCTGCAAAGCGGCCGTGCAGCAGTGCGCGCGCCTTGGACGCCAGCACCAGCGACTGCCCCGCACGTGGGCCGGCGCCCCATTTGATCCACTGGCGCACCTCGTCGCTGGCCTGCGGGCCGGGACGGCTGGCACGCACCAGGCGGTTGATCCAGGTCAGCAACTCCGCGCCCACATGCACTTGCCGCACGTGCTGCTGCAGCGCCTGCACGCTGGCCGCGTCCATCACCTTGGGCACCTGCGCGCTTGCGCTGCCGGTGGTCTGGCTGAGGATGTCGCGCTCTTCCTGTTCGCTGGGGTAACCCACGCGCACATGCAGCAGGAAGCGATCCAGCTGCGCTTCCGGCAACGGGTAGGTGCCGGCCTGTTCAATCGGGTTCTGCGTGGCCAGCACGAAGAACGGTGCCGGCAGCGCATAGGTGGTGCCGGCATAGCTGACGGTGCGTTCGCTCATCGCTTCCAGCAATGCGGCCTGCGTCTTGGGCGGGGTGCGGTTGAGTTCGTCGGCCAGCAGCAGGTTGGTAAAGATCGGCCCCTGCTGAAAGCGGAAATGCCGATGCCCGGTGCCGTGGTCTTCTTCCAGCAACTCGGTGCCCAGGATGTCGCTGGGCATCAAGTCGGGCGTGAACTGCACGCGGCGAAACTGCAGTTCCAGCGCCTGCCCCAGCGAGCGCACCAGCAGCGTCTTGCCCAGGCCAGGCGCGCCTTCCAGCAGGCAATGGCCGCCGGCGAGCAGGCCGATCAGCAATTGCTCCACCACCGCGTCCTGGCCCACCACCGCCTGGGCCAGGGCCGCGCGCAACGTGCCCAGCTGGGCACGTTGCGCGGCGAGGATGTCGTGGTTGGGGGCGTTCATACGGGAGATCTCGTTGGATGGCTGCTGATGTAGGAGCGCGCCTGCGCGCGATGCTTCACAGATACATTTTCATCGCGTGCGAGCGTGCTCCTGCAGGGCGATCGACATGCCGCGATCAATTGGTCAACGCATACATCACGATGTTCACGGCGAACTTGGTGTTGTCTTCGGCCAGAAAACGCTTGTTGCGCCAGTCGTAATCCCATTCGCAGCCGTAATCCTTGTTGCTGTATAGCACCCCGAGGCGGCCATCGATGCTGATGCCCTTGAGATAGTCGTGCACCAGATCGTCGCCCCAGCCATTGAGCTCGAAACCGGTTGCCGGCGGGCCATCGGGGAAGGCGAAGAAGGCGCTGTAGAGCCGATGGTTCTTGGGCAGTTTCTGCAGCGCGCTCTTGCCGAAGATCGAGGTCATTTGCGCTTCGAACGAAGTGGCGAACAAACCATCGATATCGTGGTTGCAATCGTCCACGAACACGAAGCCGCCGTTGCGCACATAGCGCTCGAAATTGCGCCGCTCGGCCGGGTTGAACTCCACCAGCTTGTGCCCGGACAGATAGCAGAACGGCGCCTGCAACATGCGGGGGTCGGCCAGATCCAGCACATGTTCCTGCGGATCCACGCGCAGCTGGGTGTAGTCGATCAACGAGGTGATCAGGTTGGACGGCATGCGCGCATCCACATCCCAATCGCCGGAGTCGTAGCGCAACCGGGTAAACCAGAAATCGTAAGCCCCGGCCGCACGTGCTTGCCGCGGCAGCGCCAACGCCAACGTGGAGACGCTGCCGAGCAGCAGGCCAAGGAAACGACGGCGCGATGTCGTCGCTGGGAGGGAACCGGGAACCGGAAGCACTGGTGAACGCTCAGGTTGAGTGGAGCGGCTCCCGCTCTCCCATTCCCGATTCCCCACTCCCAATTCCCGGCCCTCAGTCACACCGCATCCGACAACGAGGTAAACGTGAAGTCGCGTAGCCGCATCGGCGGAATCATCATCACGAAGTTGGATTCGTCGCCGGCCACGCGCACCGGCTTGCCCAACTCGTCGATGTTGTTGAGCATGATCACCGGCGATTCGTTGAAGCGGAAGTTCTTCACCGGGTACTTGATCTGGCCGTTCTCGATGTAGAAGGTGCCGTCGCGGGTGAGCCCGGTCAGCAGCACCGTCTGCGGGTCGACCATGCGGATGTACCAGGTCCGCGTGACCAGGATGCCCTTCTCGGTGCCGCGCACCAGCTCGGCGATGTTCTTCTCGCCACCGGCCATCAACAGATTGCCTGGTTCGCCGACCGCGCGCTTGCCGTTCTTCTGTGCCCAGAAGCGCGAATACTGCAGGTTGGCGATCTTGCCGTTTTCCACGATGGCCATCTTTTCGCGCGGCAGGCCTTCTTCGTCCCACGGCATCACCGCCGCACGCGGATCCCACGGATCGGCGGTGATGTTCACGCGCGGGTCGTAGACCTGCTCGCCCAGCTTGTTGCCGCCGCCTTTCTTGGACAGGAAGCTGCGCCCCTCATCGGCGCGGCGTGCGTCGAAGAAATTCATCATGAAGGAAATCAGCCCCGCTGCCGCGGCCGGCTCCAGGATCACGGTGTACTTGCCCGGCTCCAGCGCCTTGGCGTCGGCCGAATCGCTGGCCTTGCGCATCGCAATGCGGATGTCCTGCTCGGCCTTGAAGTCGGCGGCGTCTTTCAGATTGCGGCCCACCCAGCCCGAGCCGCGGCCGTCTTCGGTACGCACGGTGCAGGTGTAGTCGAAGCGCGCACCGCGCTGGTAACCGAAATTGCCCTTGCTGTTGGCGAATGCGGTAAAGCTCTGGCCATCTTCCAGGAAGCCTGCGGCGATCAGGCCCTTGCCCTTGCACGGGGCGATCGAATCGGCCGCCACCTGCGCGCGGAACGCCGGGTCCACCGCTGCGGTGGATTCGCTGAAGGTGGGGCTGGGTTTGTAGGTCTGCTTGTCGACCGCCGGCATGAATTCCGGATTTTCCGGAGCCAGCCGCGCCAGGTCTTCGGCGCGACGCACCACCCGTTCCAGCGAGGCGTCGTCGAACTCGTTGATCGTGGCAACGCCCACGCGCTTGCCGAACGCCACCTGCACCTGCAGGTCGGTGTTGTCGACGATGCCGCTGGTGGAGACGTTGTTGAGCGCAAAACGGATATTGCCGTCGATCGAGCCGGTGAGCGTGGCGGTGCACTCGTCGGCCTTGGACAGCTTGATGACCTTGTCCAGAATGGCCTTGGCCTGCGCTTCGGTAAGGATGCTCATGTGGGTTTCTCCTGTCAGCCGAGCGAGCGGGCGGTGCTGATGACGTTGATGCCATCGAAGCGGGCGGTGGACGAACCGTGCGAGACCGCCGAGACCTGGCTCGGCTGGCCCTTGCCGTCGAAGAACGAACCGCCCAGGCGGTAGTCACGCTGGTCGGCCACGGCGCTGCAGGCGTTCCAGAATTCCGGCGTGCGGATCTGGTAGGCCACGTCTTCGAGCATGCGGGTGATGGCGCCGTTCTTAATTTCGTAGAACAGCTGGCCACCGAACTGCGCGTTGTAACGCTGCTGGTCGATCGAGAACGAGCCATCGCCGATGATGTAGATGCCGTTTTCCACGTTCTTGATCAGATCGCTCACGCTCAGCGGCGTCTTGCCGGCGGCCAGCGACACGTTGGCCATGCGCTGGAACTGCACGCTCGACCACGAGTCGGCATAGCAACAGCCATCGGAGGCGGTCTTGCCCAGAATATGCGCCTGATCGCGGATGGCCTGGTAGTCCACCAGCTTGCCGTCGCGGATCAGGTCCCACTGCTTGGTCTTGACGCCTTCATCGTCGTAGCCCACCGCGCCGAGGCTGCCTGCCTGCGTCTTGTCGGCCAGGATATGCACCTTGTCGCTGCCGTACTGGAAACCGGCCTTGAGCTTGTCCAGTGTGGCGAAGCTGGTGCCGGCGTAATTGGCTTCGTAGCCGAGTACGCGGTCCAGCTCCAGCGGGTGACCGATCGACTCGTGGATGGTGAGCCAGGTGTGCGAGGGATCCAGCACCAGGTCGTACTTGCCGGGCTTGACCGAGGGCGCCTTGAGCTTTTCCTGCGCCTGTTTGGCCGCCGCAATCGCGTCTTCCTTCATGTCGTACGACAAGCCGTAATTGACCACGCCGTTGGGCGAGACGAACTTGCCGGACGCGGCGCCATCGAGATATTCGTAGCCCAGCCCCATCGGCGCGGACAACCCGTCGCGGGTGCGGAACTTGCCGCTGGCCTTGTCGATGGCGGTCACGCTCATCGGCGCCCAGATGCGGTGCACGTCCTGGTCGATGTAGGAGCCGTCGGTGCTGGCGAAATACTTCTGCTCGTTGACCACGAACAGCATCGAGTTGACGAAGTTGGCGCCGGCGGCGGTGGCGGCGGCGTTGACGCCCAGCAGCAGGTCCACCTTGTCCTTGATCGGCACGTCCATCGCGTTCTTCTTGATCGGCGTCTTCCAGCTCACCTCGCCCACGCCCGGCGTCGGCGCCAGTTGCACCGGCGTGCCCTGCACCTTGGCGTTGGCCTTGGCGATCGCCGCGGCCTGCGCGGCCGCCTTGGCCACGCCCTGCTCGGTGAGCTCGTTGGTGGCGGCAAAGCCCCACGCGCCGCCCACGATGACGCGGATGCCGGCACCGATGGACTCGGTGTTGACCACGTTCTGCACCTTGTCCTCGCGGGTGATCACGAACTGGCGCAAATAGCGGCCAACGCGCACATCGCAATAGCTCGCTCCGGCCTGACGCGCCGCGTTCAAGCCGGCATCGGCCAGACGCTTCTTGCGGCCCACATCGAAGGGCGTCAGCAACTGCTCGGCGGCAATGGCCTTGCCGAAGTAGGCAGGCACGATCAGCCCGCCCATGGTCAGCACGGTGAGGGCCAGGAAATCACGTCGCTGCACGGGCAACTCCCCAATAGTCCCGCGCGGCGCGCAGGTGGTGTGGTGACACGCACATGGCTCTGCGCGCGGTATCCCCGATTCTTGCCGGGCGATAAATGCTGCGTCAAATGACTTTCGGCAGGGGTAGGTATGCAGACTTGGTCCGTATGAGCCAGTGGCACTGCGGGCTTGCGCTGACGCGTGGCAAGCGCGGCTGGCGGTGTTCGATGACTGTTGCCGCGTGTTGGATGCGCAGACCGATTTCCTTCCCAGCACACGTCGAGCAAAACGCGAGCGTTCACCAAGCGATCGGTCCATCTGGTGCGGGTACCGCGCACTCGACGCTGCGGGTTGCGGCAGGGCCCTTGCCTGCCCACCCTCGCAGGACACGCTGCAAGTACGTCCTTGTAAGCTCCTTGGCGGCATCCATGCCGCCAAGGGTCCCGCGACGGTGCGCGGGCAAGGACCAGTCGAGCTGGTCGGTGTGCAGAGCTTCAATCAGGAAGCTGCTATCGGCCTGGCGCAGTATGTTGCTATTCAACAAAGTCACCAAACGAACTGTCTCGCGTGGTGTCCCGCGAGCGATGCGGGCACCGCGCACTCGACGCACTAATCGCTAAATTGCCCAGCAATTCCAACAGGGGAAATCGCAGCGTCCGATGTGATTGGTCAGCGCAACCACATCAATCGCAGCGCAGCTCATCCAACGACAATCACCCCAACGAACGTGCGGTATTGATCACATTGATGCCATCGAAGCGCGCGGTAGACGCACCATGCGACACCGCCGAGACCTGGCTCGGTTGTCCCTTGCCATCGAAGAACGAGCCACCCAGGCGGAAATCGCGTTGATCGCACACCGCGCTGCAGGCATTCCAGAATTCCGGCGTGCGGATCTGGTACGCGCCATCTTCCACCAAGCGCGTGACCTGGCCGTTTTCGATCTCGTAGAACAGCTGCCCGCCGAACTGCGCGTTATAGCGCTGCTGATCGATCGAATACGAACCGCGCCCATGGATGTACAAGCCGCGCTCCACGTTCTTGATCATCTCGGCAACCGCCAACGGCGTCTTGCCTGGCGCCAACGACACATTGGGCATGCGTTGGAACTGCACGTTCGACCAGGAATCGGCGTAGCTACAGCCATCGGACGCGGTCTTGCCGAGCAGATGCGACTGATCGCGCGTGCACTGGTAATCGACCAGGATGCCGTCCTTCACCAGCTCCCACTGCTTGGTCTTGACGCCTTCATCGTCGTACCCTACCGCACCCAAGCTGCCAGTCTGCGTTTTGTCGGCGACGAAGGTCACCGCATCGCTGCCCCAGCGGTAACCGGCATCGCGCTTGTCCAGTGTGGCGAAACTGGTGCCGGCGTAGTTGGCCTCGTAACCGAGCACACGATCGAGCTCCAGCGGGTGCCCGACCGACTCATGGATGGTGAGGAACAGATTGCTCGGGTCGATCACCAGATCGTACTTGCCTGCCTTCACCGACGGTGCGGTGAGTTTGGCGCGCGCCTGCCTGGCCGCGGCGATCGCATCTTCGCGCGCGTCGTAGCTGTGCCCGTAACCGATCAGCCCACCCGGCAGCTGGTGCTTCTGGCTGGCATCCCCATCCAGATATTCGTAGCCCATGCCCATCGGCGAGGACAGCCCGTCGCGGCTGCGGAACTTGCCGCTGGCCTTGTCCACTGCGGTGACGGTGAACGGCAGCCACAACCGGTGCACGTCCTGATCGATGTAGGAGCCATCGCTGCTGGCGAAATATTTTTGCTCGTTGATCGCAAACATGCGCGAGGCCACGAAGGTGGCGCCAGCGTTGAGCGCAGCGGCGTTGACGTCCATCAGCAGAGCCACCTTGTCCTGCAGCGGCACTCCCATGGCGTTCTTCCTGATCGGCGTCTTCCAGCTGACCTGCCCGACCGGCGTCACCGGCGCCAGCTGCACCGGCGTGCCGCCCAAGCGCGCATTCGCCTTGGCAATGGCCACCGCCTGCCGCGTGGCGGTGGCCACGCCATCGCTGGTCAACGTGTTGGTGGCCGCAAACCGGTAATCCCCCCGCCCATTAGCAGACGCCAGAAGTGGAATTTTCTCGTCCCCTTTCTCGAGGAGGTTCCATGAAGAAGTCCCGCTTTACCGACAGCCAGTT
>NZ_JAGHWR010000040.1:0-32148 GCF_017746155.1 Xanthomonas sp. D-36-1 | reverse complement strand
TGTTCAGACCTTCCCTAAGCCTGTGCTATTGCTTAAGGATATTCTGTCTTACGTAACAAATGATCAGGATACCGTGTTGGATTTCTTTTCGGGTTCTGGGAGTGCCGCGCATGCCGTCGCCAAACTCAATGCCGAAGATGGCGGGAAACGTAAGTTCATTCTTGTGAGTAGTACCGAAGCGACTGAAGGTGAGCCGGATAAGAACCTATGCCGCGACGTTTGTGCCGAGCGAGTGCGCCGTGTCCTTGGTGGCTATACCGATACAAACGGTCAAACAATGGAGGGAATGGGTGGCGGCTTCGCCTACTTGCGTACCCGTCGCATCCCGAAGCATCGGTTGGCGCTCAAATTAGACCACGCAGAGGTTTGGCACGCGCTTCAACTGTTGCATCGCCAGCCGTTGTCGCCCTGGCCTGGCGGCGGTTTTGGCAGTGATGGCGAACTGGCCTATTTGGCGGATTTCCAGGCCGCACATTTAGAGCAGTTGCGGGAGTGGCTGCGGACCCGCACAGCGGCAGTCGCTGTCGTCTATACCTGGTCGACGGAACGGCTGAAGGGATTGCTGAGAGAGGCAGCGGCCGACTTGTCTCTGCTGCCTTTGCCGCACCACCTGCGCGAACGCTTCGGACGTTGATATGCCCATGCCATTGAAAGAGTTTCAGAACGTTATCTGCGACGGCATCGTCGCCCAGTTTGGTGAGGTGCGTGCGCTATATCGACAGATTGCCGCCGCAGCGCCCGAACGCATTGACCAGGCGCGTCGCAAGGACGCTGTCATCGTGTTGCAGGCGCCGACTGGCGCTGGCAAGACGCGTATGGCGATCGAAGTGATGCGCCGCGTGGCGGCCGAGGAACGGATGTTGTGGTTCTGGTTTGCGCCTTTCACTGGGCTGGTCGAGCAATCGCGCAAGGTTCTGACCGATCAGGCACCAGAGTTGGCGCTGCTGGATCTGGATGCGGATCGGCAATTGGATGCGGTGCGCGGTGGCGGGGTGTTCGTGGTCACCTGGGCCTCGTTGGCGGCACGCAAGGCCGAGAGCCGGCGCGCGCGCCAGCGCAGCGACGCCGGCCTTTCCATCGACGACGTCATCGCATTCGCACGTGAGCAAGACTTGCGCATTGGCTGTGTGGTGGATGAGGCGCATCACGGATTCCAGCGAGATACCCAAGCCAGGGCGTTCTTTTGCGACGTGCTGAAGCCTGATTACGCACTGCTGATGACCGCCACGCCACGCGACGCTGATATGAAGGCCTTCGAACGTGCGACCGGTTATTTCGTCGGGGAGCCACCGGACTGGGCCTCGGTCAGCCGTGCCGATGCAATGGACGCCCGCCTGCTCAAGCGGGGCGTGCGGATGGTGCGTTTTATCGCCCGCGATGGCGATACCGCGCAATTGGTGGATTTTGAACATCTTGCGTTGCGCGAGTGCACACAGATGCATCGCACCATTCGCAAGAACTTGGCAGATGCGGATATTGCACTGACGCCATTGATGCTGGTGCAGGTGCCGGATGGCAAAGTCGCGCAGGAAGCGGCACGGACGTATCTAGTTGAGCACCTTGGATTCGATGCGACCGCGGTGCGTGTCCATACCGCCGCCGAACCTGATCCGGATCTATTGTCGTTGGCGCAAGATCCCACAGTGGAAGTGCTGATCTTCAAGATGGCCGTGGCCCTGGGGTTCGACGCGCCACGTGCGTTCACCCTGGCGGCATTGCGCGGTACCCGGGATTCAGGCTTCGGGGTGCAAGTGATCGGCCGCATCATGCGCCGTCATGCGCTGCTGCAGGCGCAGATGGATGTGCTGCCCGTTCTGGACCACGGATATGTCTTTTTGGCTAACTCCGAGTCGCAAGAAGGTTTGCTGGTAGCCGGCGCCCAGATCAACACACTCACAACGCAGGCGCCTGAGCTCGGGACGCAGACGGTTGTCACCATGATCGGCGATGGCGCCTCGCTGCAGGTCGTGCGCAGCGGAGAGCCTCTGAGCTTGCTGGTATCGCGCGCAGGGGCGCAGGTGTTGGACGCCGAAGCCGCGAGAGATGCGGTTTCCTCGGCGGGCACTACGAGTGAAGTGGCTGGTGCACTAGTGGGGACCCCGTTCGATGGGATGGCGAACGCAACCCAAGCCGCGCTGGAAATGTTTGGAGGCGAGGGTGCCTGGCCTGCTCGGGCCATCAGTGCCGCTGGTGCGTTTGTGTTGGCTCAGGAGAGCATGTATCGATATCCGCGTCGTTCCGACGCGCCAGATCGCCTGCGTGGAGAACAGCTGCCACCCGTGTCAGCCGATTTCGAGGCAGGCTTGGCCGCGCACGTCGATTTCTCACCGGAAGTGCTAGCCGATCGCCTGCGTGGCAGGGTGCAGGTGCAGCGCTTGGACACAGACTTGTTTGCTGGTCATCGGGTCGCAGAAGATGGCAGTGACCTTTGGGCCAATCTTTCGCCGCAAGCTGTCGCCGAAAAAGCCGAACAAATCCGATTGCGGCTGGTAGAAGCGAACGATCGCGAGTTATACCTCAGACTATTGGAGCGTTTCGTTCGCGCGATCGAAGCATCAGGCGCGGAAGCGCCTGAAGACGAAGAGCTGCAAATGCGCCAGTTGGATCTCTTGCTGGTGAGACGCCCTCGGCTTCTGCAAGATGCATTCAAACGCCTGCGTCAGGGCCAGGTGCTCGATGTCGATGTGCTACTGCCGGCCGAGTTAGTCAGCGATCAACCGCTGCGCTCGGCCAATCGTGGGCTTTATGGCGTCTTTCCATCTGGTTTGAACCAGGATGAGCTCGCCATTGCGGAGCGTCTGGATGCCAGTACCCAAGTGCGGTGGTGGCATCGCAATCAACCCAAATCAGGCATCGGCCTCTATCGCTGGGATGAGGGGGATGGCTTCTATCCTGATTTCGTGGTGTCTGTTGCAGAAAGTTCTGCTCCGGGTATCGCGCTGCTGGAATTGAAGGGTGACCACTTGTGGGGTAAGCCCAGCGAAGTGGACAAGAGTGCGGCTGCCCATCGGGAGTACGGTCCCGTTTTCATGGTCGGTCGCAAGCGCGGCGAGCGTGATTTCTTCTATTTGCGCGAGTTGGGTGGGCGCCTGCAAAGCGCAGGGTCCTTTGATCTGGATCGGATGCGATTTACATGAACTACCCCGGCTATCCCTTCACCCCCAAGCGCCTTGAGGTGCGACCCGGCGTTGCGATGTCGTATCTGGACGAAGGCCCGCGCGATGGCGAGGTGGTCGTGATGCTGCACGGCAATCCGTCGTGGAGCTATTTGTGGCGGCATCTGGTGAGCGGCCTGTCCGATCGCTACCGCTGCATCGTGCCCGATCACATCGGCATGGGTTTGTCCGACAAGCCGGACGATGCACCCGACGCGCAGCCGCGTTACGACTACACGCTGCAATCGCGCGTGGAGGATCTGGACAGCTTGTTGCGGCATCTGGGCATTACCGGGCCAGTCACGCTGGCGGTGCACGATTGGGGCGGCATGATCGGTTTCGGCTGGGCGTTGTCGCATCACGCGCAGGTCAAGCGGCTGGTCATCACCAACACGGCCGCGTTCCCGCTGCCGGCGGAAAAACCGATGCCATGGCAGATTGCGATGGGCCGGCACTGGCGGCTGGGCGAGTGGTTCATCCGCACCTTCAATGCGTTTTCGTCCGGCGCTTCGTGGTTTGGCGTGTCGCGGCGGATGCCGGCAGCGGTACGTCGTGCGTATGTGGCGCCGTACAACAACTGGCGCAATCGCATCTCCACCATCCGCTTCATGCAGGATATCCCGCTGTCGCCAGCCGACAAGGGGTGGTCGCTGCTGGAGCGCTCGGCGCAGGCGCTGCCTGCGTTCGCCGATCGCCCGGCCTTCATTGCCTGGGGTCTGCGCGATATCTGTTTCGACAAGCACTTCCTGGCCGGCTTTCGCAAGGCATTGCCACAGGCCGAAGTGAGCGCATTCGACGATGCCAATCACTATGTGCTGGAAGACAAGCATGAGGTGTTGGTGCCGGCGATTCGCGCGTTTCTGGAGCGCAATCGGCTGTAGCGCATCGCGCCGGCACAGCGTGCGGGGACACGTCAGCTCACCGCACGCAATGACTGCAATGACTGCATCGACATCCGATGCAGCGCGCAGGAGATCTCGGCCAGCTGCCTGCCGACGCTGTTGCGAGCACGACACAGGTGCTGCGCTACGGTGTTATACCGGCGGCAGCGGATTGCGTTGCGCGTCGTCCACGCCGACCCAATCGGCATCGGTCAGCGCGTGCAGGCCGTGCGCCAGGCGCGATTTGTCGCATTGCGCACTGCGCTGCCCGAATTCCAGCGAGGCCGGCACGGCCGCGCAGGACGACGGGCGGCGGTCGTGGATGCTGCAGCGGCTGTAGCGCCCGATGTCGGCGTCCAGTGCGATGCAGCGCGGCTGCGATTGGGAGGTGCCGCGCATCACCCGCTCATGCGTGCGTAGCGCCTCGGTCAGCTCGATCGGCACCCTGCCGCCCAATGCAGGATCGGCCTCGCTCCAATGGAAACTGACGCGGAAATAGGCGCAGCAGGCGCCGCAGGTAAGGCAGGGGTGTGCCATGGAATGCCGGGCCTGGCGCGGCGAAATCGCGTGGGAAGCGCGGCATTTTGACCGAACCGCGCCGCGATACAAGTAGCGTGCTGCGGTGGCCGGTTAGCGATTCAGATGTGCGCCGCCATGCCTGGGGACGCGGGGCTGCACGCGTGCCGTCGCGCTCTGGCATGCGCTGAGAATCTATTGCGACGATTTGATCGGCCACTGCCGCGCATCGATGCGGCATGGGCGCCGCGCGATGGTGAGCCGCGCCTGCCTCCCCCCTGCGCCACGCGTTGCCTGCAAGTAGCCTGCAGGCGGCCGGCGGCATTGGTGCATGGGTGATAATGCGCCAATGACGACCCTCTGCAATATCGCGGCCACCCTGCCGCAACTGGCGCGCGAGCGCCCCGACCAGATCGCCATCCGCTGCCCGGGCGGTCGCGGTGTCAACGGGTTTGCTGCCTACGATGTGACCTTGAGCTATGCCGAGCTGGATACGCGCAGCGATGCGATTGCCGCCGGACTGGCACGCCACGGCATCGGGCGCGGCGCGCGTGCGGTGGTGATGGTGCGGCCGTCGCCGGAATTCTTCCTGCTGATGTTTGCCTTGTTCAAGGCCGGTGCGGTGCCGGTGCTGGTGGACCCGGGCATCGACAAGCGAGCGCTCAAGCAATGTCTGGACGAAGCGCAGCCGCAGGCGTTTATCGGCATTGCGCTGGCGCAGCTGGCACGCCGGTTGCTGCGCTGGGCGCGCTCGGCAAAGCAGATCGTCACCGTCGGCGGACCTTACGGCTGGGGCGGAGTCACGCTGGCACGTGTAGAGCGCGATGGCGCCGGCGCAGGCAGCCAGTTGGCCGACACCGCGCCCGACGATGTGGCGGCGATCCTGTTCACCAGCGGCTCCACCGGCGTGCCCAAGGGCGTGGTCTACCGGCACCGGCATTTTGTCGGGCAGATCGAATTGCTGCGCAATGCCTTCGGTATGCAGCCCGGCGGCGTGGACTTGCCGACGTTCCCGCCGTTTGCCTTGTTCGACCCCGCGCTGGGGCTGACCTCGGTGATTCCGGACATGGACCCGACGCGCCCGGGCAGCGCCGACCCGCGCAAGTTGCATGATGCGATCGCGCGCTTTGGCGTCACCCAGTTGTTCGGTTCGCCTGCATTGATGCGCGTGCTGGCCGATCATGGCCAGCCGCTTCCCAACGTGCGCCTGGCCACTTCGGCCGGTGCGCCGGTGCCGCCGGATGTGGTGGCCAAGATCCGCGCGCTGCTGCCGGCCGATGCGCAGTTCTGGACCCCGTACGGCGCCACCGAGTGCCTGCCGGTGGCCGCGATCGAAGGCCGCACCCTGGAAGCGACGCGCAGCGCCACGGAAGCCGGTGCCGGCACCTGCGTGGGCCATGTCGTGCCGCCCAACCAGGTGCGCATTATTGCGATCGACGATGCGGCCATTGCTGACTGGAGCGGCGTGCGCGAGCTGGCGACGGGCGAGGTCGGCGAGATCACCGTTGCCGGCCCCACCGCCACCGACACTTATTTCAACCGTGATGCGGCCACGCGCATCGCCAAGATCCGCGAACGTTGCGGCGATGGCAGCGAGCGCATCGTGCACCGCATGGGCGATGTGGGGTATTTCGATGCCGAAGGACGCTTGTGGTTCTGCGGGCGCAAGACCCAGCGCGTGGAAACCGCACAAGGCCCGATGTACACCGAGCAGGTGGAGCAGATCTTCAATGCGTTACCCGGGATGGGGCGCAGCGCGCTGGTGGGCGTGGGCGAGAGGGGCCGGCAGCGTCCGGTGCTGTGCTACGAACCGGACGCCTACGCCTGGATGTCCAGCCCGATGGAGCAGGAGGACTTCAGGCAGCAGCTGCGCAGTACCGCTGCAGCGCATCCGCTCACCGCCGGCATCGCCGATTTCCTGTGCCATCCGGGCTTTCCGGTGGATATCCGCCATAACGCCAAGATCGGCCGCGAAACGCTGGCGGTGTGGGCAGCGCAGCAGCTGCAGAAGAGCGGCTGACCACAGGGCGCGCGCAGTGGTGGGCGGGCGTGGATGGCGCGCTCAAAAAATCGCTCTGAGAAATCGCAGTGCGCGAGCGATCGATTCCGAGCACTCCACACCGCGCCGGACATTAGGCGCAGTGTGCATTGGTCGCTTCGGGTCGCCTGCGGCAGATTGCATGGCCACGTGTCGAGGCAAGATCGCCAAGGCGGGTATGGCCGGCTATGGTGTCGTCCCTCAGAGGCGAGGTGTGGTGCGATGAAGGTATTGGTGACCGGTGGTGGCGGCTTTCTTGGCCAGGCGTTGTGCCGCGGCCTGCGCGCGCGTGGGCACGAGGTGGTGAGCTTCCAGCGCGGCGATTACCCGGTGCTGCAACAGCTGGGCGTGAGCCAGATCCGCGGCGACCTGGCCGACCCGCAGGCGGTGCGGCATGCCTTCGCCGGGATCGATGCGGTGTTCCACAATGCCGCCAAGGCCGGCGCCTGGGGCAGTTACGACAGCTATCACCAGGCCAATGTGGTGGGCACGCAGAACGTGATCGAGGCCTGTCGCGCCAATGGCGTGCCGCGGTTGATCTATACCTCCACGCCCAGCGTCACCCATCGCGCCACCAACCCGGTGGAAGGACTCGGTGCCGATGAAGTGCCGTATGGCGACAATCTGCGCGCCGCCTACGCGGCGACCAAGGCCATCGCCGAACGTGCAGTACTGGCCGCCAACGGCGCCCAGTTGGCGACAGTGGCACTGCGACCGCGCCTGATCTGGGGGCCGGGCGACAATCATTTGCTACCGCGCCTGGCAGCGCGTGCGCGTGCCGGGCGGCTGCGCATGGTCGGCGATGGCAGCAATCTGGTCGACAGCACGTACATCGACAACGCCGCGCAGGCGCATTTCGATGCGTTCGAGCACCTTGCCGTGGGCGCTGCCTGCGCAGGCAAGGCGTACTTCATTTCCAATGGCGAACCGCTGCCGATGCGCGAGTTGCTCAATCGCCTGCTGGCTGCGGTGGGTGCGCCGGCAGTCACGCGTTCGTTGTCGTTCAACACCGCGTACCGTATCGGTGCGGTGTGCGAAACGCTATGGCCACTGTTGCGTCTGCCAGGCGAGGTGCCGTTGACCCGTTTTCTGGTGGAACAGCTGTGTACGCCTCATTGGTACAGCATGGAGCCGGCACGTCGCGACTTCGGCTATGTACCGCGCGTCAGCATCGAAGAAGGCCTGCAACGGCTGCGATCCTCATCTTCCAACGACATCGCCATCACCGTATAAAGACCGGCATATCCACAAGATACGTCTGCGCCGATTCGGCACGACAACTTTTGGATACCTTGCCATGCTGCATTACGCCATCATCTTTTTCGTCATCGCCATCATCGCTGCTGTGCTGGGCTTTAGCGGTATCGCCGGTGCGGCGACCAACATCGCCTGGATCCTGTTCGTGGTGTTCCTGATCCTGGCAGTGATCTCGATGTTCCGTCGCGGCAAGGTATAACGCTTCGCTGCGATACGTCACGGCAGCGGCGCTGCCGGTTGGCGCTCACAGGGCCCGCTTCCGCAAGGACGCGGGCCCTGTGCGTTGTGGCGGCAAGTGCCCGGATCTTGGCTGATTACCGCTGTTTTCCCTTGGACCGCACGTGCTTGCCATTGGCCAGCACGGCATCGCCGATCGCAGCAAATTCCGGTTACCGATGCAGCGCGCTGGAGGCGGCTTTGGCAGGCCTCGGATCGACCTTGCACACCAGCAGCCGCTGTCCTGCTGCACGCGACTGACGGATGAGTTCGCCATGCAACTGCGTGGCAAGACCGCGCCGACGTGCGGTGCGGCGATCACGATGCGTTCGACTTCCACGAAGCGTGCAACGCGATCGGCCGTCCACGCGAAGTTCGCAGTGGCACATCGCATCCTGATCCAGCGCGAGCAGCAAGCCGTCAGCCGGCGCGGCGATACGGAGGTGCCAGGCCATTGCCAGCAACGCGGCGAGGCCATCGAAATCGAGCAAAGACAAGCGGTGGCATCGGCGTTATCAAGTGCAAGCGCCGCGTCGTGGTTGTGCGGCGGTATGGCACGTCGTGGCGGCAGCGCCATCACTGC
Organism: Xanthomonas sp. D-36-1; assembly: GCF_017746155.1. NCBI lineage: Bacteria > Pseudomonadati > Pseudomonadota > Gammaproteobacteria > Lysobacterales > Lysobacteraceae > Xanthomonas > Xanthomonas sp. D-36-1. The sequence goes on along the minus strand of NZ_JAGHWR010000040.1, from coordinate 23,502 downwards.
GGTTGGACCGCACTGCGCAGCAACTGGTCCTCGGCATGTCGCTGTAGTGCGAGCTCGATCAACCGCGTGATCAGACTTTGATAGTCCAGCCCGCTTGCCTGCCACAATTTCGGATACATGCTGATGCGGGTGAAGCCCGGCAGCGTGTTGACCTCGTTGATCACGATGCGTCCATCGGCGCACAGGAACACGTCCACGCGTGCCATGCCTGCACAGTCCAGTGCCTGATAGGCCTGCACCGCGACTTGCTGGATGCGCTGCTGGGTCTGCGCATCGATGTCAGCCGGGATCACGATCTCCGCACCGTGTTCGCTGATGTATTTGGTTTCGTACGAATAGAACGCATCGTGCACCACCACTTCGCCACAGACGCTCGCTTGGGGCGCATCGTTGCCCAGCACGGCACATTCGATTTCGCGCCCGGCAATGGCTGCTTCCACCAGCACCTTGTGGTCGTAGGCCAAGGCCAGGGCGAGTGCAGCGGCGAACTGGTCGGCGCTGCGCACCTGGCTGACGCCGACCGACGAGCCCTGGTTGGCCGGTTTGACGAACAGTGGCAAGCCCAACTGCGCGATCAACGCATCCACATCGGCCATTGCGGCGGTGTGGCGGTTGAAGCAGGCGAACGGCGCCACCGCCAGCCCGGCATCGCGCAACACGCGCTTTGCCATGTCCTTGTCCATCGCGACCGCCGAGCCGAGTACGCCGGAGCCGACGAACGGCAGGTTGGCCATGCGCAGCAGCCCCTGCAGCGAGCCGTCTTCGCCCAGGGTGCCGTGCACGATGGGAAACACCACATCGATCTGCGCCAGTGCCTGCTCCGGCTGGATCGGGCGCACCTGCTGCTGTTGCGCGCCCGGCAGCAGCGCCACGCCGCGACCGCTACGATGCAGCGCGATGCGCACCGGGTCGTCGGCATGCAGCAGGAAGCTGTCGGGGTCGTTGACGTGCCACTGGCCTTGCTTGTCGATACCGATCAGCACCGGCTCGAAGCGTTGCGGGTCCAGCGCATCCAGGATATTGCGCGCCGATTGCAACGAAACCTCGTGCTCGGCCGATTTGCCACCGAAGATGAGGCCGACCCGAATCATGCGCATTGCCTGCTCCTGCCATTCGAAGTGGACAGGATGCCTGTGGCGTATGCGCTGAAGGAAGTCTTGCTGCAGCCAGCCATGGCAAACAACGCCGGCGTGCCCAATGCGCCTGTCAATGCCCTACCTTGCCCGGCGACGCACCCTTGCAACGACCGCACGATCGCCACACCGGCAGCCGGCACACGTGCACGCCGCCGTCAGGCAGCTGCGACATGCAGGGGCGGTAGAATGCGCCCATGCCCGGATCACTCTTCAATTCCCTCAAGCCGCTCGCCGGCCAGGCCCTGCAGGCAGCGCTCAACCGTGCGCTGGCGCTGGACCCGGATACCCGCGACGCCCTGCTGCCGCTGGAAGGCCAGCGCATCGCGCTGACCCTGGAGGCGCCCGCGCTGGCCCTGCAGATTCGCGTGCACGAGCGCCGGTTGCTGGTCGGCCCGGTCGATCAGGCACAGGAACCCGACCTGGCGGTGCGCAGCAGCCTGGCCGGCTTGCTCGGGCAACTGCCGCTGCTGGCCAACGCACGTCGCACCGGCGCGCCGGCCGGTCGGCTCAAGGTTTCCGGCGATGCCGAACTGGCGCGCCAGCTGCAGCAACTGGCTGGCCGCTTCGACCCGGATTGGCAGTTGCCGTTCGTTTCGGTGTTCGGCGACATTCTGGGCGTGCAGATTGCCGGTGCGGTGCGCGCAGCGCTGCAGCAGGCACGGCGCAGTGCAGTGGATCTGGCGCAGAGCGCAGCCGAATTCGTCACCGAAGAATCGCGCGATGTGGTGCCGCGCGCCGAGCTTGAGGCTTTCCACGACGACGTGGACGAACTACGCGATGACGTCGAACGGCTGGCCGCGCGCGTGAGCCGCCTGCGCACGAACGGAGGCGCGGCATGAAGGCGATCCTGCGGGCAAGCCGCATCGGCCGGGTGATCCTGCGCTACCGCCTGGACGCCTTGCTGGAAGGCGCCCCGGCCGAGCGCTGGCTGCGTTTGGCCAAACCCTTCGTGCCGCGTGCCAGCGCCGAAATCGCCGCGCAATCGCGCGGTGCGCGGCTGCGCCTGGCGCTGCAGGAGCTGGGGCCGATCTTCGTCAAGTTCGGGCAGATTCTGTCCACCCGACGCGATCTGATTCCGGCCGACGTGGCCGAGGAACTCACCTTGCTGCAGGACCGGGTCAAGCCATTCGATGGCCAGGCCGCGCGTCTGATCGTCGAAGCCGCACTCGGCCTGCCGGTGAGCGTGGCGTTTGCAAGTTTCGATACCGTGCCGCTGGCCTCGGCGTCCATTGCGCAGGTGCATGCAGCCACGTTGCCGCCCGATGCCAACGGCGTGCGCCGCGAAGTGGTGGTCAAGGTGCTGCGCCCGGAGATCGAGCGCCAGATCGATGCCGATATCGCGTTGCTGCACTCGCTGGCCACCCTGGTCGAGCGCACCCACCCGCGTGCGGACAAGATCCGGCCGCGCGAAGTGGTGGCCGAGATCGAAGGCACGCTGGCCGCCGAACTGGATCTGCAGCGCGAAGGCGCCAACGCCAGCGTGTTGCGCCGGTTCTGGGAAGGCTCGGACGATCTGTACGTGCCGGAAGTGATCTGGTCGCACACCGCCGAGCGCGCGCTCACGCTGGAGCGCGTGTACGGCATTCCGTCCGACGACATCGCCAAGCTCGACGCGGCCGGCATCGATCGCAAGGCGCTCGCGGCCAAGGGCGTGCGCGTGTTCTACACCCAGGTATTTCGCGACAACTTCTTCCACGCCGATGCGCACGCCGGCAACATCTGGGTCGATTCGGATCCGGAACGCCGGCTCAATCCGCGCTTCATCGCGCTGGATTTCGGCATCATGGGCCAGCTCTCGCAGGAAGATCAGTACTACCTGGCCGAGAACTTCATGGCGATCTTCCACAAGGATTACCGCCGCATGGCCGAGTTGCACGTGGAGGCTGGCTGGATGCCCAGCAACGTGCGCATCGACGAACTGGAAGCGGCAGCGCGCTCGGTGTGCGAGCCGTATTTCACCCGCCCGCTATCGGAGATTTCACTGGCGCAGGTGCTGATCAAATTGTTCCGCGTGGCGCAGCGCTATGAGTTGACGTTGCAGCCGCAGCTGATCCTGCTGCAGAAAACGCTACTCAATATCGAAGGCGTGGGCCGGCAGCTCGACCCCAGGCTGGATATCTGGGCGGTGGCGCGACCGGTGCTCGAACGCATCCTGCGCGAGCGTTACAGCCCGCGCCGTGTGCTGCGCGAACTGGGCAAGCGTTTGCCGGAGATCATGACCCATGCGCCGGACATGCCGCGGCTGGTGCACAGCTGGCTGAAGCAGCAGGTGGAAGGCCGCCATCAGATCGGCATCCGCTCGCCCGAACTGCTTGCCCTGGACCTGAGCCTGCGCAAGCTGCAAACCCGCGTGGTGACCGCCATCACCGGCAGCGGGTTACTGGTGGTTGCAGCCGTGCTGTACGGCCTACATCCGGATGGCTGGTACCTGGGCACGGTGCCGGTGTGGAGCTGGATCAGCGGCGGCGCCGGTTCGGCCGCGCTGCTGGTCGCCTGGTTGCGGCGATAGGAGACGACCATGCCCGACGCAACCGATGCCGTGGACGCAAGCACACCGGTTGCCGCGATTGCTGCGCTGGACGCCCCACCGCGCACGCAACATTCCAGCTATCCGCCGGTGTTCGCCGCGCAGATGGGCGGCCGCCAGAAGCGCGCACTGGGCGAGGTGTTCGGGCTGCGCAACTTCGGCGTCAACCTGACCACGCTGGCGCCGGATGCGCGCTCGGCGCTGCGGCACGGGCATTCGCAGCAGGACGAATTCGTCTACATCGTCAGCGGCGCGCCCAGCCTGATCACCAACGCCGGCGAGCAATTGCTGCAGCCGGGCATGTGCGTTGGCTTCCGCGCCGGTGATGGCGATACGCATTGCCTGATCAATCGCAGCGAGGCGGTGGTGACGTACCTGGAAGTGGGTGACCGCAGCCCCGGCGATTGCGTGACCTATCCGGACGATGACCTGATGCTGGTCCCGATGGCGGATGGGCAGCGCGCGTACCGGCACAAGGACGGCACGCCCTACTGAGCGCGCGGCTGGTAGTCCATCTGTTGGCGTTGAACGATGCAACACGCCGCGCTACGTGCATCGCCCGCGCTGACGCTGGCGTGGTTCGGTCGCGTGAGATGCGAAGCAGCCACCCACACAGCGGGCAGGCATCAGCTGCGTGGTAGCACGCAGCAACCGCACCGTACGAGCGGTGCGGGCCGCAGCCGTGGCCGTGCGCGTGGCCTGGCAACGCACAGTCGTTTGTTCGCTGCCGGCAGCGCGGCGATGCAGTGGCATGCGGTGTCGGCGATGCGGATAATCGGCCGGTGAGCATATCCCCCAAACAGTTGCAGATCCTCTACCAGGACGATGTCCTGGCCGTCGTCGACAAACCCGCCGGCCTAATGGTCCATGACAGCAAGCTGGCGCGTGGAGAGGACGACTTCCTGGCCGACCGCCTGCGCGAGCAGCTGGGCAAGCCGATCTTTTTGGTGCACCGGCTCGACCGCGCCACCAGCGGCTGCCTGCTGTTGGCCTTCGATCGCGACAGCGCCAGTGCGCTGGGCAAGGCCTTGATGGCCGGCGAGGTGGAGAAACAGTACCTCACCGTCTGTCGCGGCTGGCCGGCCGAGGAGCGCTTCATCGTCGACCATGACCTGGACGGCGGTCCGGGCAAGCCGGTCAAGAAGCCGGCAGTGACGCATTTCCAGCGTCTGGCCACCGGCGAGCTGGAGATTCCTTCCACCGGGTTCACCACCTCGCGCTACGCACTGCTGCGCTGTCAGCCGCAGACCGGCCGCTTCCGGCAGATTCGCCGGCATATGAAGCATCTGTCGCATCACATGATCGGCGACACCAGCCACGGCGACGGCCGCCACAACCGCAGTTTCCGCATGCTCGGCATCCACCGCATGTTGCTGCACGCCGAACGCCTGGAATTTCCGCATCCGGCCGATGGCAGGCGCATCGGCGTCACCGCGCCGCTGGATGTCGAATTTTCCAAGGCCTGCGCGTTGTTTGGGTGGGAGATGGCGGGGTTGGGACTCATGCAGACGGCGTGATGTGGTGTGCCTGGTTCGCAGATCGAGATGTTCATTCAGTCTGCTAGACATCTGCGCCAGCGTCCCCTCACCCCAACTCCTCTCCGCGGGCAGGAGAGGGGGTTGAGTGCGCGGGCGGGAGAGGCGCTCGAGCGCGACGCCCAATGCTCGCCTGCCCGTGCTGCTTCCTTCCCCCGCTTGCGGGGGAAGGTGCCCGAAGGGCGGATGGGGGCGTGCTTGTCACAGGCGCTCCCCCGCGGGGAGAAGGACGCATCGCGTTCTTCCGTCACCGAAAAGGTAACGCACCGCCGTCACCAGCAACGCAATCCAATCCCACACCCGCCTGCACTCGCACCCACCCCCGTCGCAGCGATCACGCGGTTCCCACTCCCAATCTCGATCCCGCCTCTCAGGGCTTCTTGGCCGGCGCAGGTTCGTTGACGATCTTCTCCAGATCCTTCTGCAGGTCGGCAAACAGCGGCAGCATCCTTTGCTGGATGGCGCCCATCAGGTTCTGGGTCAGGGCGGGAGTCTTGTCGAGCAGGCTTTGGCCGGCCGAGCTCTCGTAGAACTCGGCCATGGCCAGCACGTCCTCGCGCGAGAACGAGCGCTTGTAGATATCCACATACATCGGCCGCAGTTCCGACCACGACAGCGCCTTGCGCACGGTCTGGCGGGTACGTTCCTGGATGCGCTGCAGCTGCGCCTGTTGGTCGGCGTCGAGCTGGCGCTGTGCGGTGAGCTGTGCGAATTGCTGCTGCTGCATCGCTTCGATCTGCGGCAGCATCGTATCCAGCATGGTCTGCGCCCGCGAAGCGGCCAGCAGGCGGTTGATGTCGGCATCGCTGGGCGCTTGCGCCCACGCGGCCGGGGCGGCCACGGCCAGCAGGGCCGACAGCAGCAGCCGGCGGGCAAGGGCGCGCGCGGCAGCGAGCGAACAAGTAGGTGTCATCGGAGCATCCTGCAAACGGGGGACCGGCCGCAGCATACGGGAAGCCGGCGTTCGCGCGCGCGTCCACGCCGCTGCCGATACAATCGGCGCTCATGGCCAGCGACCCGATCCAGATCACCCCCAGCCTGACGATTCCGCCCAGCGAACTCGTCGAGCGCTTCGTGCGTGCCAGCGGCGCGGGCGGGCAGAACGTCAACAAGGTGTCCACCGCGGTGGAGCTGCGTTTCGACGTGGCGGGGTCGCCGTCGCTGCCCGAGCCGTTGCGGGCGCGGTTGCTGTCGCGACGCGACCGCCGCATGACTGCCGACGGCGTGCTGGTGATCGACGCGCAACGCTTCCGGACCCAGGACCGCAACCGCGACGATGCGCGCGAGCGACTGGTCGAAATCATCAGTGCGTGCCTGTCGGTGCCCAAGCGCCGGGTCGCCACCAAACCGAGTCATGGTGCCAAGCTGCGGCGGCTGGATGCCAAGCGGGAACGCAGCCAAATCAAGCGTGGACGCTCGGCGTCCCACTGGGAGTAAGCGTGAGTCAAGCCGACCCGTCGTTGCCACCGGTAACACAGGCCAACATCCTGCTGCAGCCATCTCCGCCCCGGATGCCGCGCGCGCATGGCCGCTTCATCCGCTGGCTGGGCCGTACCGCCTTGCGCGTGACCGGCTGGCGCCTGCTCGGGCGGCTGCCCGACGAGCCCAAGCTGGTCATGATCGTGGCCCCGCATTCGTCCAACTGGGACGGGTTTGTGGGATTTGCGGCCAAGTTCGCGCTCGGCTTCGACGTGCGCGTGCTCGGCAAATCGCAGTTGTTCTGGTGGCCGCTGGGTCCGCTGTTGCGCAGGCTCGGCGCCATCCCGCTGGACCGCAGCTCGCCGCAGGGCACCATTGGCCAGGCGGTGCGATTGATCCGCAACTCCGAGCAGATGTGGTACGTGATCACACCCGAAGGCACACGCAAGCGCGTGGAGAACTGGAAGGCCGGCTTCTGGAAGATCGCCTCCGATTCCAAGGTGCCGATCCTGCCGGTGTATTTCGACTACCCCAGCAAGACCGTGGGCATCGGCGAGCCGTTCTGGACCGGTAACGACATGGCCGCCGATATCGCCGCCATTCGCACCTGGTACCGGCCATGGCGTGGCAAGCATCGCGATACGTTGTGAATGGTGTGGCGCGCGGTTGAAGGATGGCCGGCGTTGCTTGGTAAATCCGGTCCGCCTGACGTGAAACATTCACTCCATCAAGGAACTTCATGATCGCTAAGTCCGCACGCGCGTTATGCCTGTCGCTCTCTCTGCTGCTCATCGCCGGCCCTGTGCTTGCAGCCACGCCGATGCTGGTCATCCACGGTGGCGCGGGCGTGGAGAAATCCAGCCTTTCCAGGGACGAGCAGGCGCAGGCGCGCGAGGCGATGCAACGCGCACTGCGTGCCGGGCACGCGGTGCTGCAACATGGCGGCAGTGCAGTGGATGCAGTGGCCGCCACCATCACCGTGCTGGAGGATGCGCCGCAGTTAAACGCGGGCCGCGGTGCGGTGTTCACCCATGACGGCAAGAACGAACTGGATGCGGCCATCATGGATGGCGCCAGCGGCAAGGCCGGTGCGATTGCCGGCGTGCACACGGTCAAGAACCCGATCCTGCTGGCACGCAGCGTGATGGACCGCTCCAAGCACGTGATGCTGGTCGGCGACGGCGCTGAAGCGTTCGCGCGCGAGCAGGGCATCACCCTGGTGGACCCGGGCTATTTCCGCACCGACAAGCGCTGGCAGCAGCTGCAGAAAGCGCTCAAGGCCGAGGCCGGCGACCGCCAGGCGCAGGCCGAGCTGGATCTGGAGACCGCCAAGCATTTCGGCACCGTCGGCGCGCTGGCGCTGGACCGCGACGGCCATCTGGCTGCCGGTACCTCCACCGGCGGCATGACCAACAAGCGCTATGGCCGGGTCGGCGATGCGCCGATCATCGGGGCCGGCACCTATGCCAACAGCCAATGCGCGGTGTCCGGCACCGGCTGGGGCGAGTTCTACATCCGCGCCGTCGCTGCCTACGACATCTGTGCGCGCATGAAATACGCCGGGCAATCGCTGCAGCAGGCCGCCGAGACCGTGATCGACCAGCAGATCCCGAAGGCCGGCGGGGACGGCGGCGCCATCGCGCTGGATGCACAGGGCAACCTGGCGTTTCCATTCACTACCGAGGGCATGTACCGCGGCTGGATCGGCGCCGACGGCACCGCGCATGTGGCGATTTTCAAGGACGAGACGTTGTAACGCCGCCATCCCCAACCGCGGCCTTCCACCCAATCCAACGGCACATGCCAGCGGTCGCGAAACCCGCTAGCGTGCCTGGCTGCACTACCCACTCAGGAATCACACGCCATGTCGCGTACCGTCGTTCTGGCCGCTGCCATCACCCTGGCACTGGCTGCTTGTTCTGGAAAAGAGTCGTCTGGCCAGGAGTCCACCACCGTGCCCGAGAAAACTGCCCCGGCTCCTGCCGCCGATGCTGCATCCAACCCCTTGCTGACCGCCAGCACGTTGCCGTTCCAGGCGCCGCCGTTCGACAAGATCCAGGACGCCGATTACCTGCCGGCGTTCGAAGAAGGCATGCGCCAGCATCTGGCCGACATCCGCAAGATCGCCGATAACCCGGAAGCGCCGACCTTCGACAACACCATCGAAGCGATGGAGCGCGGCGGCGAAACGCTCACGCGCGTGTCGCGCATCTTCTTCGGGCTGGTGCAGGCCGATACCAGCGACGCACGCCAGAAGATCCAGGAAGAGATCGCGCCCAAGCTGGCCGCGCATCAGGACGAGATCAATCTCGACCCCAAACTGTTCGCACGCGTCAAAACCATCTACGACCAGCGCGACACGCTGAATCTGGATCCGGAGCAGAAGCGTCTGGTCGAGCGCGACTACGAAGAGCTGGTACGCGCCGGCGCGCAGTTGTCCGATGCCGACAAGGACAGCCTGCGCAAGCTCAACGTGGAAGAAACCACCCTCTCCACGCAGTTCCATACCCGCCTGGTCGCCGCCTCGGCTGCCGGCGCGGTGGTGGTGGACGACAAGGCCAAGCTCGATGGCCTGAGCGAAGGCGATATCGCCGCCGCGGCCGATGCCGCCAAGGCCCGCAAGCTCGATGGCAAGTATCTGCTCACCCTGCAGAACACCACCCAGCAGCCGGTGCTGGCGTCGCTGAAAAATCGCGAGCTGCGTGCCGAGGTATTGAAGGCCTCTGAAACGCGCGCGGAAAAGGGCGATGCCAACGATACCCGCCAGACCATCCAGCGGCTGGCGCAGCTGCGCGCGCAAAAGGCCAAGTTGCTCGGCTTCGACAACTACGCCGCCTACAGCCTGGGCGACCAGATGGCCAAGACGCCAGATGCCGCGCTCAAGCTGCTGACCGACACCGTGCCGGCTGCCACTGCCAAGGCACGCCGCGAAGCGGCCGAGATGCAGAAGGTCATCGACGCGCAGAAAGGCGGCTTCAAACTCGCCGCCTCCGATTGGGACGTCTACGCCGAGCAGGTGCGCAAGGCCAAGTACGACCTGGACGAATCCCAGATCAAGCCGTATTTCGAACTGGACAACGTGCTGCAGAACGGCGTGTTCTACGCCGCCACGCAGCTATACGGCATCACGTTCAAGCAGCGCACCGACATCCCGACCTATCACGCCGATATGAAGGTGTACGAGGTGTTCGATGCCGACGGCACCTCGATGGCGCTGTTCTACACCGACTACTTCAAGCGCGACAGCAAGTCCGGTGGCGCGTGGATGGACGTGTTCGTCGAGCAGGACGGCCTGACCGGCGCCAAGCCGGTGGTCTACAACGTGTGCAACTTCACCAAGCCGGCCGCCGGCCAGCCGGCGTTGCTGAGCTTCGACGACGTCACCACCTTGTTCCATGAGTTCGGCCATGCGCTGCACGGCATGTTCTCCAAGGTGAAGTACCCCTCGATTGCCGGCACCAGCACTTCGCGCGACTTCGTGGAATTCCCCTCGCAGTTCAACGAGCACTGGGCGTCCGATCCGAAGGTCTTCGCCAACTACGCCAAGCACTACCAGACCGGCGCAGCGATGCCGGCCGAGCTGGTGGAAAAGATCAAGAAGGCCAAGACCTTCAACAGCGGCTACGCCACCACTGAATACCTGTCGGCAGCGCTGCTGGATCTGGCCTGGCATACCCAGCCGGCCGATGCGCCGCTGCAGGACGTGAGCAAGTTCGAAGCCGATGCCTTGAAGCGCTTCAAGGTGGATCTGGCCGAAGTGCCGCCGCGCTACCGCAGCAGTTATTTCGATCACATCTGGGGCGGCGGTTATTCGGCCGGGTACTACGCGTACTTCTGGTCGGAAGTGCTCGACGACGATGCGTTCGAATGGTTCAAGGACAACGGTGGCCTGACCCGCAAGAACGGCGATACCTTCCGCGCCAAGATCCTCTCGCGCGGCAATACTGTCGATCTGGCCACGTTGTATCGCGATTTCCGCGGCAAGGACCCCAGCGTCAAGGCGCTGCTGGAAAACCGTGGATTGACCGAGTAAGCGCCGCGCTGCGGCGACATGCTGCACGGGTATCGTGCATGCAGATCGAGACGGGGTGGCCATCGGCCATCCCGTTTTCGTTTGCGGACCTGGCAACCTTTCTCGCATTCGCGAGCATGCCGGATGCAGCGCAGGGCACCCTGTCAGGACGCCATCGCAACGTCTCCGAAAGTGCAGCCGCTGTGCTGGCTTCACTGGCTCAGCGCAGCGCAGAGACGATTACGCACTGCGTGGCTGGCGTCATCAGGGCGCGATTAGGACGCCACGCCCGTCAGCGCACACGCGGTATCCCACAAGCGTGCCGCCACCTGCTGGTCATGCGCCTGGTGGGCGATCTTGGCAGGCGCCGGATCGCCTTTCAGCTCGAACAGGCCGTTTGGTCCGTAATAGCCCCCGGCCTGTGCCTGCGGAGACGTCGCCGCATACAGCGTCGGTAGCGCGCCCGCGCTTGCCGAATGGCCGATGCAGCGGGTGAACAGCCCGGTGGCCACGCCGCTCGCGCTGCGTCGGCCTGCGCCGTCCGGCCCGTTGGCGATCAAGGCGGTCTGTGCGATTCCCGGGTGCGCGGCGATCGCACGCACGCCCCAGCCATGCGTGTTGCTGCGGCGCTGCAATTCCAGGCTGAACATCAGCATTGCCAGCTTGGATTGCCCATAGGCTTTCCACGGGCGGTATGAGCGTTCGCTCTGCAGATCGTCGAAATCGATGCGCGCCTGGCGATGCGCCAGGCTCGACAAGTTGACCACACGCGGTGCCGACGCAGCACGCAGCAAAGGAAGTACCTGCGCGGTCAGCGCAAAATGTCCCAGGTAGTTGCTGCCCAGTTGCAGCTCCATCCCGTCGGCGGTGGTTTGCCGTTGCGGGGGCGCCATCACGCCGGCGTTGTTGATCAGCAGATCCACCGCAGCATGGCGCGTGGCCAGCCGCTTGGCAAATGCGCGAACTGACGCCAAACGCGCCAGGTCCAGCGCCTCCACACATACCTCGGCCTCCGGATGGCGCGCAAGCAGCGCCCGGCGTGCCGCTTCGCCCTTGTCGGGGTTGCGTGCGGTCAGCACGACATGGGCACCGGCCAGGGCCAGCGCGGTTTCGTACCCCAGTCCGCCTGGACTGGCGCCGGTGACGATGGCCACTCGTCCCCGCTGCGATGGCAGATCGGCTAGCGTCCAGCCGTTCATGACGCAAGTACCAGAGTGTCGGGCAGCGTGCGCCACCAGCGTTGATCGGTGTCCGGGCGGTGCGCGTTCACCCGTTCGCCCATCTGCGGGATGGCCAGCGGAACGTTTGCGGCCGCCGCCAACGCGACGATGCGCTCGAACGGCTCGGACCAAGCATGCAAGGCCAGGTCGAAGGTGCCGTTGTGGATAGGCAACAAGGTATGCCCGCCGATGTCGAAGAAGGCCTGCAAGGTCTGCTCCGGCTGCATGTGCACGTGCGGCCACATGTGGTCGTAGGCGCCGTTTTCGATCAATGCGACATCGAAGGGCCCGAGCCGCTCGCCGATGGTCTTGAAGTGCGGGCCATAGCCGCCGCCGTCGCTGAAGAACAGGCGCAGGTCGCCTGCCTGGATCACCCACGAACACCACAGCCTGCGCCCGTTGTCGAACAGCCCGCGGCCGGAAAAATGTTGCGATGGGGTGGCGGTGAGCTGCAGGCCGGCGATGCTGATCGACTCCCACCAATCCAACTGCCGTACCTTGGCCGGGTCCACGCCCCAGCGCACCAGCAGGTCGCCCACGCCCAACGGGGCGACAAACACGCCGACACGGTCGGCCAGCGCGCGGATGGTGGCGCGGTCGAGATGGTCGTAGTGGTCATGCGACAGGATCACCCCGGCCAGCGGCGGCAGCGCGTCCAGCGCAATCGGTGCGGCGTGGAAGCGCTTGGGCCCGGCGAACGGCACCGGCGAGGCGCGTTTGGAAAATGCCGGGTCGGTCAGCCACAGCCCGCCCGCCAGCTTCATCAGCAGCGTGGAATGACCCAGCCGGTACAGGCTGCGATCCGGGGCGGCCAGCAGTTGCGCGCGTGTCAGCGGCTGCACCGGCAAGGGCGCGGCGGGCACCGTGGTGCGGGGCTTGCCGAACACCATGGCCCACATCAGGCCGAGCTGCTCGCGCAGGGTCATGACGGTGGTCGGCAACGGCATCGCATTACGGAAGCGGCCAGCGCGAAACTGTGGCGAATCGGCGTAGGGGGAAAGACGTGGGGGAGCCATGGGAAGTCCGAGCAAGACGTGGGAGAGCAGAAGAAGTACGAGCGATCAGGCAACGGCGATGCAGCAAGCACTCGGTACACCTGGCGTAAGGATCGGCATGGACGGGACGTACAGCCAGCTTCCTACACACCAACGGCGGCGGGATGACAACGGCGCATCACAGCAGCGCCAGGAGAGATTACACTGCACAGTGTAGTTTTATTTTCTTGAAAGTAAACTGCCAGGTGTAAAATCGGCAGATGTCGACCGCATCCTCCCCTCCGGCCAAGCCCCAGCGCCTGACCGATCGCAAACGCAACGCCATCGTCGAGGCCGCCATTGCCGAGTTCCGGCAGCACGGCTTCGAAGCGACCAGCATGGACCGTGTAGCCGCCACTGCCGGCGTTTCCAAACGCACGGTCTATAACCACTTCCCCAGCAAGGACGCCTTGTTCGGGGAGATTTTGCGCGGGCTGTGGCAACGCAGCGCCGAGGCGGTCAATCTGGCGTATCGGCCCGATCAACCGCTGCACCTGCAGTTGATCGCCCTGCTGCAACAGAAGCTGCGGCTGTTGGACGACCCGGCGTTCATCGATCTGTCGCGCGTGGCCATCGCCGAAGGCATCCACTCGCCGGCGCGCGCGCGCGAGTTGCTGTCGCAGCTGGGCAGCAAGGAAGAGGGCACCACCACCTGGCTGCGTGCCGCACTGGCCGACGGCCGGCTGGCAGGCGTGGAGCCGGAATTCGCCGCGCAGCAGTTGCAGGCGCTGGTGAAGGGCTTTGCGTTCTGGCCGCAGATCACCCTGGGCCAGCCGCCGCTGTCGCCGCAGCAACAGACGCAGGTGGCCGAATCGGCGGTGGCGATGTTCCTGGGGTTGTACGCGCGCAAGTGAGCGCGGGCAGCACGCTCACTGCGCTCTTGGAGCGGCAAACAAACGTAGCGAGCAGTCGTCGGGTGGGCGCAGCTAGCGCATCCAGAGGCGCAATGGACGAGTGGTACACGCCGATTCCGGGTACTGGCCGCGCTCGCCTGGCGGTGCGCGCAGGCGTTTTGGTGGCTGCTCTTAGTCCTTCGACCACACTGCAAAGGAATAACCATGCGGGTCGGAAACGTGAAAACGTCGCCCGCCCGGAAACGCGAACACCGGTTGGGTGATCTGCCCACCTGCCGCTTCGATGCGCGCCTGGCTGCGTGCCAGATCATCGGAGGCGAGCACCACCAGCGCGCCGCCCGGTTGCGGCGTGCCGTGAAAGAAACCGCCGCTCAGGCGGCCGTCGCGGAATTCGCAGTAGTCGGGGCCGTAGTCCTGAAACGTCCAGCCGAAGGCCTGCCCATAAAAGGCTTTGGCGACGGCGATCGAGTCGACGGCAAATTCCAGATAATCGATGCGGTGTTGCGTGTCGGTCATGGCGTGCTCCTGAGTAAGTGCACAGCATGCGGATGGCGCACGCCGGTGGCTTGGCGAAAACGGCCAACTCAGCGTGCGTGCTGCTGCACTAGTGCGCGCGGGCTCAGCCCGGTGAGCTGACGTGCATCGCGCACCAGATGCGGCGCATCGCCGTAGCCAGCGTGCAGCGCCGCCTCGGTCAAGTTGCGGTGCCCTCGCACGATCCGCAGGAAGCGCTGCAGGCGCAGGACGCGCTCCAGCGTCTTGCTGCCATAGCCGAACGCGTCCTGGCAGCGGCGGCGCAGCGAACGCTCGCTGATTCCCAACGCATCGGTCAATGCACTGAGCCGTGTCGGCGTGCCGACGGCCAGTTGTTCGAACAGCCAAGCCATCTGCGAATCGCGCGCTGCGGCGTGCTGTTGGCAGAGTGCCTGCAAGGTCTGTAACGGATCAGCGCCGTCTTCCAGGCGATGCTGCCACGTGCGGCCCTGCACGCCCCATAGCGTTTCCAGCGCGACGCGTTGGTCGGCAATGGCGTGTAACGGCAGCTGCAGCAGACCGGCCGCCACGCCCGCCGCCAGACGGACACCGGTCAGTGTCGTGCCTGCTGCCACCGATGCGGGATTGGCCATGCGATCCGGCCCGGCGACGAATACTTCGTTGCCATCCCAGATCAGATCGACGCTGCCATCGGGTAACACCAGCACCGGTTGCGGCGCGCGACTGCCCTGGCGAAATTGCCAACTGCACTGCAGCTGCGCGCGTAACGCAGGCGGCGCCGCGCTTTGGGCATAACACGACTCAGCTGGGTTGGACATGACGGCACCCTGCGTGGAAGCGGATGCGGGCGTGTGCAGCGCCGCAACGTCGAGCGCGCCGTGGTTCAACGCCATGCGCTCGGCCGCAGCTCAGCTGCATGCACGGTATCCGGCCTGACGCGGCACCGCAGCACCATCGCGCCCTCATCATTGAGGTGAGTTGCTTGCGGCCAGCGCATCGGCCGCAGCATGCCGTCTGCCCTGGAACCAGGCCACCATCGGCGAAGCCATCACCGTGGTCACCAGCGTCATGCCGAACAACAGCGTAAACAGATCCGGCCCGATCACGCCGCTATCCAGGCCGATCTTGATCACCACCAACTCCATCAGCCCGCGTGCGTTCATCAGCGAGCCCACGGTGAGACTGTCGCGCCATTGATGGCCGCTCAGGCGCGCACCCAGCGTGCAACCGAGCAACTTGCCGCTCACCGCCACGCCGATCACCAGTACAAGTCCGCTCAGGCCGGCGCCAGCGAACGCGCCAGGGCTGGTGGCTTGACCGGCAACGGCAAACAGCACCGGCATCAGCAAGGTGATGGCCAGCGGCTCGATGCGCCCGGCCAGATGCTCCAGCAGGCGGTCATCGCGCGGCAGGCAGATGCCGAACAGGAAGGCGCCAAAGATCGCATGCAGCCCGATCCACTCCGCCAGCGCGGCGCACGCCAGCAGACCGATCAATACCCATATCAGCGCGCTCGGTGCATACCGGCCGTCTTGCGCGCGGGAGCGCAGCAGGCGCGCATAGGCAGGCTTGAGTACACCGAACACGCCGGCGATCAGGGCCAACGCACCGATGGCAGTGAACGCCACGCCGCCATGCGCGTTGTTGCCGGTCAGGGTCAGCACGATCGCCAGGAAGATCCATACCGTGGCATCGTCGATCACGGCCGCGCCCAGCGCCAGGCGGCCGGCCGGCGTCCGGGTCATGTTGCGGTCCTTGAGGATGCGTGCCAGCACCGGAAACGCCGTCACTGACATCGCCGCGGCAATGAACAGCGCGAACGGCCAGAAGCTGACGCCTTGCGGTGCGAAGCGCAGGAACAGCCACGGCGCGGCAGCCAGCCCGAGCAGCAGCGGCAACACGATGCCGGAGACGCCCACCAGGATCGAAGCACGCACTTGCGCCTTGGTGCCTTCCGGCGCACGCAATTCCGCGCCGACCACGAACATGAAAAGCACCACGCCCATCGTGGCCAGGCCGGACAGCGGCGGCAGGGTCTTGGCGGCGAACAACGCCGTGTGCAGGTCGGGCAGCCAGGCACCGAATGCGATCGGACCGAGCAACAGCCCGGCCGCCATTTCGCCGATGACCGGCGGCTGCCCAATGCGTTGCAACAACGCACCGCACAGGCGCGCAGCGCCCAGGATCACCGCCAACTGCACCAGCAACAACGTGGTCGGATTCATCGCGTCAGCATTCCAGTGGTTGAGTCGGCTCAGCCCTCGCGTCCTGCAGGTCATCGGCCAGTTCCCCAGACCGACGGCACGGCGATGCGCGGTATGCGCTGGCTCCTAGTTTATGCGCGACGACGCGCTGCGCTCACGCTGGCGAGCGACACGCGCAGGCAGGCATTCTGATGTGAGGAACAGATGGTCGATGCGCGTCACGGCATCTTGTCGCGTTCGCTCGCATTGCTGCATGGCACATACGTCTAGCGCGCTTCATCGAGCGTCTTCCGGCGCATGCGCGTGATGGATGGCGTGACGCGTGCTCGCATTGCCAGGCGATAACGCTGGGCCTTATCGAACGACTCAACGTTCCGAATCGCCGCTCTCGTCATAGCCACGCGGGTTGAACAGATCCGGCTGGATCAGCTCGATAAACGCGCGGGCTTGCGGCGACAGATACTTGCCCTTGCGCACCACCACGCCGTAACTGCGGGTCGGGAAAAAATCCTTCAGCGAGCGCGTGGCCAGCTTGTCGCGGTCGGCTTCGGTGAGGCAGATCGCGGTGACGATGGAAATACCCATGCCCATTGCCACGTATTGCTTGATCACCTCCCAGCCGCCCACCTCCAGCGCCACGGTGTAGGGCACGCGGGCCTGCTGGAAGATCAGATCGACCAGGCGGTAGGTCACCTGCCGGCGCGGCGGCAGGATCAACGGATACGGCGACAGATCCTGCAGCGAGACCTCGGCCTTGCCAGCCAATGGATGGTCGGGCGGGGTGATCAGCAATTGCTCGAAACGATAGACCGGCGCGTAGTTGAGGTCGGCCGGCACGTCCAGCATCGAGCCGACCGCCAGATCCACCGCATCTTCGCGCAGCAGGTCGGTGCCATCGGCGCTGATGGCGTTGTGCAGGGTCAGCCGCACGTCCGGATGGCGCGCGCGGAAGTTGGCCACGATGCGCGGCAGCAGGTACAGGATGGTGGAGCTGTTGGCGGCGATATTGAGTTCGCCGGCATCGAGCCCGCGCACCTTCTCGCGAAAGCTCGCCTCCAAGCCATCCAGGCTTTCCACCAGCGGCTGCGCCATGTCGTACAGCAACTGGCCCTCGCGGCTGGGCGCCATGCGTCGCCCGGAGCGTTCGAACAACGGCACGCCCAGATCACGCTCCAGCGCCTGCAACTGCAATGTCACCGCCGGCTGGCTGACATAGAGCGCCTCAGCCGCACGTGAGACAGAGCCCAGACGTACTGTCTGGCAGAACGCGCGCAGCGGCTTGAGTCGATCAGATTTATAGGAAAATCGCGGGGTTGGCGCCATGATGTCGCGCTGCACGGGTCTAATATAAGCAAGGCTTATTTACAGCATTGATAAAACTGCTTTGTCAAATAGTTGCATCGGGCGCAGGGTGCAGGTCCGGATGCACAAGGACCTCCACATGGCTGCCACCGCGTTTGCTCCCCGCCCCACCGACCACGCCACGCCCGGCATTTCGCTGACCACCCAGATCGCCGGTCAGGCAGAGTTGCTGCCGGCCGCTGCGCTGGCCCTGCTGGTCTCGTTGCACCGGGCGATCGAGCCCGGCCGCCAACAGCGTCTGGCCCAGCGGCGCCAGCGCCAGGCCGCCTTCGATGCCGGTCAGCTGCCAGACTTCCGTAGCGACACCCAGGCCATCCGTACCGGCGATTGGCGCGTGGCCCCCCTGCCGGCGGCGCTGCAGGACCGTCGCGTCGAAATCACCGGCCCGACCGACCCGAAGATGGTCATCAACGCACTGAACTCCGGCGCCAAGGTGTTCATGGCCGACTTCGAAGATTCCACCGCGCCGACCTGGCGCAATCTGCTGGCCGGCCAGCGCACCCTGGCTGCGGCGGTGCGCGGCGATCTCAGCTTCGATGCGCCCAACGGCAAGCATTACGCCCTGCGCCCGGAGGCCGAACGTGCGGTGCTGATCGTGCGCCCGCGCGGCTGGCACCTGGACGAAAAGCACGTGCTGATCGACGGCCAGCCGCTGGCCGGCGGCCTGTTCGATGCGGCGTTATTTGCCTTCCACAATGGCCGTACGTTGCTGGCCAAGGACCGCGGCCCGTACCTGTATCTGCCCAAGCTGCAGAGCATGGAAGAAGCGGCACTGTGGGACACCGCGCTGGCACATATCGAAGCGATGCTGGGCCTGCCGCATGGGCAGATCAAGGTCACCGTGCTGATCGAAACGCTGCCGGCGGTGTTTGAGATGGACGAAATTCTCTACGCGCTGCGCGAGCGCATCGTTGGGCTCAATTGCGGGCGTTGGGACTACATTTTTTCCTACCTGAAAACCTTTCGTGCGCACCGCGACCGCGTGTTGCCCGAACGCGGCCAGGTCACCATGACCCAGCCATTCTTGAAGGCGTATTCGGAGCTGTTGATCAAGACCTGTCACCGCCGCGGCGCGCATGCGATGGGCGGCATGGCCGCGCAGATTCCGATCAGCCACGATGAAGCCGCCAACGAACAGGCCATGGCCCGCGTGCGCGCCGACAAGCTGCGCGAAGTGACCGCCGGCCACGATGGCACCTGGGTGGCGCACCCGGCGCTGATTCCGGTGGCGATGAAACTGTTCGACGAACACATGCCCACCGCGCATCAGCAGCATGTGTTGCGCAACGACGTGCAGGTGACGCGCGACCTGCTGATCGCGCCATCGCCGGGCAATGTCACCCGCGCCGGGTTCGAAGGCAATGTCGAAGTATGCGTGCGCTATCTGGCGGCCTGGCTGGACGGCAATGGCTGCGTGCCGATCCACCACCTGATGGAAGACGCCGCCACGGCCGAAATCAGCCGCGCGCAGCTGTGGCAATGGTTGCACCACGGTCAGCACCTGGATGATGGCACCGCCATCGATCAACACCTGCTGCAGGCGACCCTGCGCGCACTGCCCGCACGGTTGGGAACCGCCACCGCGCTGCCCGGCGCTGCACGGATCGATGAAGCGATCGCCTTGCTGGAAGAGCTCAGCGGCGCCGACGAACTGGCGGACTTCCTCACTGTACCGGCGTACCGCCTGATCGACTGATCACCAATTCGGCGAGGCCTCGCCCCGGCGTCGCGCAGCTTCCACTTAAACGCCTTCAACGCCCGTTGCGCACGCACGCGCAGCGACGGCCTCGCCATGCCGCCTGCCTTGGCATGCCCGCCATTCCTTCCTCGTTCCATCCGTCGTACTTCTCAGGAGAACGCAAGATGAGCACTACACTGCAAAGCGCCGAACAACTGCAGCAGGACTGGTCCAACAACTCGCGCTGGGCCGGCATCACCCGCAATTACAGCGCTGCCGATGTGGCGCGCCTGCGTGGCACCGTGCATGTCGAGCATTCGCTGGCACGCCTGGGTGCAGAAAAACTGTGGGATTCCCTGCATGCCACGCCGTTCGTCAATGCGCTGGGCGCGCTGACCGGCAACCAGGCCATGCAGCAGATCAAGGCCGGTTTGAAGGCGATTTACCTGAGCGGTTGGCAGGTTGCCGCCGATGCAAATCTGGCCGGGCAGATGTATCCGGATCAATCGCTATACCCGGCCGATTCGGTGCCGGCGGTGGTCAAGCGCATCAACAACACCTTGCTGCGCGCCGACCAGCTCCATCATGCCGAAGGCAACGATGCCATCGACTTCCTGCAGCCGATCGTGGCCGACGCCGAGGCCGGTTTCGGTGGCGTGCTCAACGCCTTCGAACTGATGAAGGCGATGATCGAAGCCGGTGCGGCCGGTGTGCACTTCGAAGACCAGCTGGCCTCGGTCAAGAAATGCGGCCATATGGGCGGCAAGGTGCTGGTGCCCACGCGTGAGGCGATCGAAAAATTGAATGCCGCGCGCCTGGCCGCCGATGTGCTGGGCGTGCCGACGGTGCTGATCGCGCGCACCGACGCCGAAGCCGCCGACCTGATCACCAGCGATGTGGATGCCAACGATCAACCGTTCACCACCGGCGAGCGTACGGTCGAAGGCTTCTTCAAGACCCGCAATGGCCTGGACCAGGCAATCAGCCGCGGCTTGGCCTATGCCCCGTACGCCGATATGATCTGGTGCGAAACCGGCAAGCCGGACCTGGAGTTTGCGCGTGCCTTCGCACAGGCCATCCATGCCAAGTTCCCCGGCAAATTGCTGGCCTACAACTGCTCGCCGAGTTTCAACTGGAAGAAGAATCTGGACGACGCCACTATTGCCAAATTCCAGACCGAACTGGCGAGCTATGGCTACAAGTTCCAGTTCATCACCCTGGCCGGTTTCCACGCGTTGAATCACAGCATGTTCCATCTGGCGCATGGCTATGCGCGCCGGCAGATGAGCGCATTCGTCGAATTGCAGCAGGCCGAGTTCGAAGCGGCGGAGATGGGATTCACCGCAGTCAAGCATCAGCGCGAGGTAGGCACCGGCTATTTCGATGCAGTGACGCAGGCGATCCAGCAGGGCCAGTCGTCCACGACCGCGTTGCGCGGCTCCACTGAAGAAGAGCAATTCCAAAGCGACAAGGCGGCCTGATTGCCGGCAGCACTGCAACGTCGGCAGATATAGATGAGGCAATGCAGTGACGCGGCAGCTGGGCGCTCAGTCGATGCAGCGGTCTCTATAGCAATGGACGACCAAGGCAAATTCAGCAGGCGCGACATTGCGCCACCCTGGGAGGGGGAGGGCTCGGAAAACCGAGCCCTTTTTTGCGCCCACTACCCGTCAATCTGTCTCTTTCTTCATGAGAATGAGTGTGACATGGTGCTGAACAAGGGGGTCCTGTAGGATTTGTCCATGGGCTAACGTCGCAGGCTGGCCTAAGGGAAAACCGATGACTTGCCACAACACCGCGGGCGCACTTGAGCCGACGGGGAATGTTGCCAAAACGCTCCCCGACGGGCTGCATGCGTTGATGACTGCCGAGGAACTGGCGTTTTTCGCCCGCTTCGGCCGTTTGCGTGAGGTGTCCGCGGGCCAGTCGCTGTTCGAGCGCGGTGCGGTGGGCACGCAGATGTACATCGTTGTCAGCGGCCAGATCGACCTGGATTTCGGTGAGGACCTGATGCTCAAGCATCTGGGCCCGGGAGAATTCTTCGGCGAGCTCGGCCTGCTGATCGGCGATCACGCGCGCAGCGCTGGCGCCAGCGCCTCCACCGACAGCCGTCTGATCGAGCTGGCACACGACGATTTCCAGCGCCTGGTCGACCAGGACCCCTCGATGGTGGCGCACTTCCTGCGCCGCTCCATCGTGCGGGTGGTCAACAACGAACAATTGCTGATCCGCCAGCTGCGCCGCCGCAATCACGATCTGGAAGCGGCGCTGGACAACCTCTACGTCACCTCGCACCAGCTCAACCACACCGAAGAACTGAGCCGTACCGACGAGCTCACCGGTTTGCACAACCGGCGCGGGCTGGCGTTGCACCTGCAGGAATGCCGGCGGGCCGGCCACGTGCCTGGTGTGGGCCTGATCCTGATCGACTGCGACCGCTTCAAGCGCATCAACGACCAGTTCGGTCATCTGGCAGGCGACCGCGTGTTGCAGAACGTGGCGCATGCCCTGCGTTCGGTGATCGCCGAAGGCGACCTGGCCTGCCGTCTCGGCGGCGACGAATTCTGCGTGCTCGTCGCCCAGGGCACCAGCGAGCTGGTGCACCACATCGGCGAATGCATCGTGCGGGCGGTGGAAGCGCGGCTGTGCAACGGCCAGGGCGAGCAAGGCTGCTCGGTCAGTGTGGGCTCGTGCATGATCGATGCGGACGCGGCGTGGAACGACTGGTACACGCTCGCCGACAGCGCCTTGTACGAGGCCAAGCGGCAGGGCGGCAATGTGCTGTGCATGCAGGAGACGCTGGCCCTGGATCAACCGCCTGCATCGGGTCACCGCTGAGCGATGAGCAGCCGCACCCACGCACGCAAGGACGCGTCGTCGGAAGCGCTCCAGGCGCCGCGGCTGCGCACCTTGCTATTGACCGATCTCTGCGATTCGACCGCGCTGGTCGAACGTATCGGCGACAACGCCGCGGCTGCTTTGTTCCGTGAGCACGACCGCCTGGTGGTCAAGCTGCAGCAGCACTGGCGCGGCCGCCTGATCGATCGTTCCGACGGGCTGCTGCTGTTCGATCGCCCCATCGATGGCCTGGGTTTCGCGCTGGATTACGCGCGCGGGCTCAAGACCATGGGCGATGCGCATGCGCATGCGCATGCGCATGCGCTCACGCTCTGCGCACGCCAGGGCCTGCATGTGGGCGAAGTGCTGACCTGGCGCAATAGCGACGAAGCGATCAGCATCGGTGCCAAGCCGCTGGAAGTCGAAGGGCTGGCCAAGCCCACCGCCGCACGCCTGATGTCGATGGCACGGCCCGGGCAGATTTTGCTCTCGGCAGTGGCCGAGTCGTTGACCCATCGCGCCGCACGCGAGCTCGGCGACCGCGCCGACCGGTTATTGTGGAAATCGCACGGGCGCTGGCGCTTCAAGGGCATGCCGACTGCGATGGAGATCTACGAAGTCGGCGAAGTCGGCCTGACTCCCCTGCGCATGCCGAAGAATTCGGCAAAGGCCTGGCGCGACGTGCCGCTTTGGCGCAGGCCGGCCGCGCTGGTGGCCGAGGTGGGGGTGGTGTTTGGAATTGGGTTTGCAGTCTGGCTCTTCGCACGGCCGCAACCAGCGCTCGCGTTTGCAGAACGCGACTGGGTGGTTGTCGGAACGGTCCGCAACCTTACCAATGACGTGATGCTGGACGGAGCACTCGATCAAGCATTTCGGATCAGCCTGGAGCAGTCGCGATACGTCAACGTTCTCAGTGAAGACAGAACACTGAAACTCTTAGGGAAGGTCTGATCAACTCACCGCAGATGCGCGACACTATCGCCTTATGTAGAGGATTCATCCATGCAGCTGACGTTCGGTGACGCTGAGGGCTTGGGCAAGCGTAAGCAGACCCGGCGCGAGATCTTTCTTGCCGAGATGGAGCAGGTTGTTCCGTGGCAGCAACTGCTTGCCCTGATCGCGCCGCACTATCCAGTGTCGGGGCGGCCAGGTCGGCAGCCGTACGCACTGGCGACGATGTTGCGGATT